>JACRGG010000085.1 GCA_016217775.1 Microcaldota archaeon | reverse complement strand
ATTGCCGTTGTAGTTTAGCAAAGTGTTGTCGGAGCCGGTGCAGCCCGCGGATAAAGTTGCTTGGGAACCGGTTACTACAACGGTAATTGTCTCATCTGACTTGGGGTTGATTGGGTCGAACCAGAACCAAGAGTAGCGGTAGTTTTGGTCGATTGCCTTAAGGGTAACTTGCGGTTGCGTTACGTTGACGGTAATCGTTGCAGGGGAGCTTACTTGGCCTGTCGCCCCCCTGCACTTAAAGCTCAAGTCGTGCAAGCCTGCTGAAAGCGGGCCTATTGTGCCCGTGGCGTTTTCCAAATAAGAGTCGAACGAGCCGTCTGAAGCCTCCATTTGAATCGGAGCGCCGTCGTCAACGCTTAACTCGCAGCCGGTAACCGATATTCCCTGCGTTGATGCGCTTGACCCGTCAGGGTTGAATACGCTCAAAGGAGTCCCTTGAGCAACGTAGTAATTGCTTCCCAAAAGAAGCGGTTTGTTAGATGAACCGCCGTAACTCGAGTGGGTTGAAGCGTACACTCTCGAAATAGAGTAATCGGGTTGCGGGAATGCGTCTAGTGAAGTAATGCACCGCGAGTTATCGTTGAGGTCAACAGTTGCGTAAAGCCGCCCGCAGGCGTACACGGGCTTGGAATACAATGCCTTGCACGCCACGGCGCCGGATAGCTTGTAGTCAACGTCGGAATTGAACGCGCCGTCGCCAAACAATGCTAGCGGGCCTAAACTAGTTTGCGGCGAGAGGGAATTGTCTGGGCCTATTGAGACTTTCTTGTTTGCAATAAAGTAGCCGAACAAGCCGTTAGGGTCGCGGCACGCGTCTGAAATCAAGTTGACGTTCGCATCCGCGCCGAAAACCGAGGCAAGGTCGGGGACAACTAGTTTAGCCACAAACCCGAGGCTTGGGGCAATCGGCTGGCCCAGCTCGGTTTTAAACAGCGCGGCTGGGTATCCTTGCGCGACCGGCTTTTCAGCCAACTGGGTTTTGTTCAGCCAGCCGTTGAATGAGTAAGTCGGCTTCGACTTAAAGGCTTGGACCGGCCCGTAGTTCTCGTCCACAGAACACGCTGAAACAAAGGAATTAGTGTCGGAGTACTCGCCGGGGTTTTCCGCAAGCGACGCGGGGTTTGAGCAGCTAGTCCTGCACCCGCCCGCGCCGTTAAACAACGTAGAGTCGAAAGCGCTTACTTGCGAAGTGCACTTGTAGCCGTAGGCTTGCTTTCCGCTCGCGTCGTCAAAGTAGGAGTAAGTCGGCTTGGAGCCGTTGTAAAACAATTCGCCTAGCGGGACTAACGCAGTGTTGCCGCCGATTCCCTCCTCGCATAAATTTGATGTGAACTCGCAAGGCAAGGACGATTGCTGCGCGTAGGCAACGTCGTACGACTTCCATTCCTCAATAGAGTTCTTGCACTCTAAAGCGCCGCCGGTTTTTTGCCCGCAGTACTGGAAAAGATTGTTGTGCTTGTAGAACGCGCGTGTTTTAAGGGAGTTCTCCAAATCAGCCAGTATTGCATTGACGTCGGCGGGGCTTGATGCGGGCGGGGCGGTTGAGAAGACTTGGCTTGTTACGTCAACATCCGCGCCGAAAGAGTCTTTTTCAAACACTTTGGTTCCGGACAACGCGTTTAATGCAAACAAGTACGCCTTGGGGCCGGATTGCGTGAATTCAAAAGCCAGGCTCGCCCCAACCGAATTGCGCACGGTGACAACGCGCTTCGCCCCGCCAGCCAACTGCATATTGTTCACTACTGCAAAGAGTTTTGGCTTAAGCGAGGTTGACGAGGGGGATGAATAGGAGTAGGTGCTTGACCACTCCTTGTCTTTCTTAATTTTTTTTGAAATGCGGTAGTAGGCAGTGTAGCTAAAGCCTTGGCCGGGGTTGATTATTTCGTCGGCGTTGGATGCAATCTGCCCCACCCATAATCCCTGGTTTTGAGTGCTTTGGACTCCGGACGGGAGCGTTAATGGGGCCAGCTCGCGCTTGGAGACGTTTAGCTTAAGCGAGTACTCTGTTTCCCCCCCAAACGCCCCGCATTTTATCGGGAGGGAAATCATTTCAAACGGCTTGTTTTGGCCGAACGTTAGCGTGTTGCCGGAGACTTTCTTGCAGAATTCATTTGCGTAATTCACGGTGACGTCGAAGACGCCCGCCTCGTTGGTTTCCTTTACTTGCACGCAGTTGCCTTCGGACGTGAACTGATTGGCAATGAACGGCTCGCCCGCTTCGCAAGTGACGTTTAGCTTGAACCCGTCGAACGGGACGAGCGGGTCGACTTTCAGGGGGATTTTATTGCAAGTGGAGCGGGCCGAGTCGGGGAATAACGTGCTGAACGCAACCGAGACGACCGGGCTGTTGCACGACTCTAAAAACGACTGCGTGATCTTCGGCCGGTACGACGCGTTCAGCGGCAAGTCCAAAAAACCGTACAGCTCTTCCTTCCTTGCGTTGGTTGACTTGTCCACAGTAGTAAAAGAGTAGCGGAGGAGCTCGGAGACTGTCGGATAGGGCGCGCCAAAGCTTTGCGGGGCGTTCGAAGGCTCCGGGTCGGGGTTGGCTAAAGCGGGCCTTGGGACTACGTAGGCAACCAGCTGGTACCTGCCGGCCTTTAGCGAAACCGGCTGCGTGGTTAAACTAACGAAATTATTGTCTATGGAATACTGGCGGTCGCACTTCTCGCCGACTGAAATTCGCACTGAATCAACTGCATTGCGGGTTATCGCCGGCCCCCCGAAAACGCCGTACAAGGGGTCGGTTGCCAAAAGCTCGCTGACTGTCTTGCCTAAATTCGATTCGACTAATGCAACATCACCCACATCCACTGCTCCGTTTGAGTTAAAGTCGTAGCAGTACTCGCTGCGCGAGTAAGGCTGGTTAAAGAGCAGGGTGTTGCCAAAGCGGTTTGCCACGGTGTTTAATGCAGTTGCTTCTATTAACCCAAGGCGTGTTGTGCACAAGCCGTTA
This sequence comes from Microcaldota archaeon, assembly GCA_016217775.1. Classification (GTDB taxonomy): domain Archaea; phylum Micrarchaeota; class Micrarchaeia; order Norongarragalinales; family UBA97; genus JACRGG01. Next base: position 20,152 of record JACRGG010000085.1, on the reverse strand, counting down.
AAGTCGCGCAAAACGAATTTCGCGTCTGCGCCAGTCACGTCGCCGTCGCGGTTGTAGTCGGCCCACTCCGAGGCAAAGCCGAAGCCGGAGCCGTGGTGGAATAATTTGCTCATAGTGTAAAGCTCCCCCCGCGAGGTAAACTGCGCGTTTTCCGAAACCATTCCGTCGGCCGTAACTTGGTCCAAGTCAACGCAGGGCGCGAAAAACTCTTTTGAAGCGCCGTCGGGCCACAAACTGAATTCCCCGAATTTCTCCATAGGCAAGTCGTTGTTGACGAGCATTGGGAAAACTATTTTAACCGGGCCCTTGGAGCACTTTCCGTTAACAGGCAAGTCGTTTTTAGCCAGGTATTCAAGTGGCTTGAGCGCAATCGAGCTGAAAGACTGGGTGTTCACGGCCTGCGGATCCAGGGGGTTTGATTCGCAGTCCTCTTCGGTAACCGCCTGGAAGGCGCGCAAGTCCCCGCCGGAGGAAGACAGCCTGCGGTCAACCATTTTGCCGGACGAGTCTTCTCTAATTGCCTGCATTACTACCGGCGAATTCAGCTTCACATCGCCCCTGCCAAGCTGTGTGGAGCGCACTGCAAGGGATTTTCTCGCGGCCATTAATGGCTTGGAGCCGGACTTTAACTCGAACACTAGGCTGGTTGGAACTTGCGAGGGAGAGTTTGGCAGCGAGGAAAACGTCGCGTCAAAAACAGCCGAGCCGCTCATCTTGCAGTCGCCCAAGTCCGCTTTTACGAAAGAAATTCCGTCCGCGCCGGCAACGGCTGTTGAAGGGTCGATTAGCGAGTCTTGGGATAATGGGACGCCGCACAATGAATTCGCAGTCAGCAAGAATTTGCCGCTTTCCTGCAATCCAACCAAATTATTGGAGCTAGGGTATAATGAGAGGGGGCCACTCCAAGTTGATTGCGCGTCCGCAAAATCCAGGGTGGCAAAATCTATTATCACGCGCGCCTTTAGGGGCAAAACCGAGTCTTGAACATCCGAGTAAAACCAGTTCCAGTCGTCGAATTCCTTTTTGGAGTCGGAAATAAAGTCTGGCGCGGACTGGGAGTTGAATCCAAACTGCTCGCCGGCGTAATTCCAGACGGACTCGTCGACGGGATTGCGCCAAAGCGATTGGCCGTAGTCGTTGCCGTCCTGGCTTAACTCGACTGTGATGCAGCCAAACTCGTTGCAGGACGAGCCCTCCCGCGCGAATGAAAGCAAGTAGTTGGTGGAATTGGCCTGCCACTCGTCGATAATCGTAGGGGATTCAACGCCGGGGTCTTCCGAATCGTCAAAGTACTGACCAAAGCCAAGCCGCGAGTCGAACGGGTTGCGCAAGTACTTTGCAACCGGATTTCCTTGAGTCAATGCAATCACGTGCGAGCGCAGGGAAATGTTAAGGTTGGAGAACACCGGGTTTTCAAACTCGCCGGCGGCGGCAAAATAAACTTTTTTAGTAAAGCCAATCAAACCCGGTTCCGCCATCAAGTCGGAAGTAATGTTGAATTCCTCCTGAATCCACGTAACTTGCTCAGGAATTTCCTCGTCCGAGTAGGAAGAAATCGGCTGGTCTGCGTCAAGCCTGATGTCTAAGGAGCCCAACTCGTTGAATGAACTTCCGTGCAGCAAGCGCGCTAGAACCGGCTTGGCCGCGGAATTAAAGTCCGCTCCGGGCGCGGTTTTAGTAGTGTTGATGAATGCGCTTGACGCTTGCGAACCGACGCTAACCGAGTAGCCGAGAACTTGCGCTTCAACCGAATTGTTGAATATTCCGCCCAAATCCATTTCGTAAGAGTGGCCGGCGTAAACAAACGCAGTTGGGCTGGAAATCAACCCAGCGCAGCCCTGCTTAGTTTGGCAAACCGTTTTCTGCGCGGTTTCGTCAAACAATTTTTCCACGAAAATAACCGACGCTTGGCCGGCTAAAGCCTCGTCCTGGCTTTCTTCACCCAACTGCTTATCCAAATCAATCACTAAAAGCGAGACGTCCTTCACGGCAGTTGGCTCGGTTACTGAAGGCAAGTCGGATGCGTAAATTGATTTCACTGTTTTCTTAAACCGCGTTGTTCCAGTAAAGTTGGCTGCGCCAATTGGCTCACCGGCAGGCAAGCCGTAATCGAAAGCGTTTTGGTAGTAATCATCGAGAGAGTCCGCGTCGTGCAGTAGAGTGCGCAGGGCGCAGGGGGTCGTGCACAAGAAGTTAGCCGAATGCGCAGTGGCGTTAAGCAGGGTGTTGTTCAATAAGATTTGCAGCGCGGCCCCGGTTTGGTCGAATGCGGTGAAGTTAATGCGCCCGTAGCGCTTTTTGACCGAAACCATTGACTGGCCGGCGATTGAAAAGTCTTCCCCGGACTGCGTTTTTCCGCTTAAGTCCACGAGAAAATCGCCGATGCCCTCCTTAGTCGTGTTTGCAGAAAGCGTTCCCGTTACGCGGTAATTTAATTTCAGCCCGCCGACCGCAATTTTTTCGCTTAAGCCAGCTGCAAAGCCGCTGTTGACTAACTTGTTGTTCGCGTCGAGAACCTCCCACTCAAAGCCAGTCGAGGGGTATAACTCCAAGTTGTCGGGGAGGACTACCGAAAGCTCCGCGCTTGGGGCGGGCTCGAACACGCGCATTGAAAAACTTGCTTGAAGGGGTTGGAAGGCGAATCCGTAGTCCGAAGGCGAGTAGTCGTTTAGCGACGCGTCCTTCACGCTAGCGTTAGTCCACTCGCGCAAGCCGCCCTGGTCGGGTTGGCTGAAAGAAATCGTGGAACAGCCGAAAAAATTGCAGTGCGTGGCGGGGCGGTCCAGCGCGTTGATTTGGATAAAGCCGTTTTTGGAAACCAGCTTGGAGGAATAAGACGCGTTGTACAAGAGGGCGGCGTTTGGGGAATCCGCCAGCGCGTCAACCGCGAGCGTCACCGTCAGGTAATTCGCTTCCTTGTAGACGTTGGAGGGAATTGGCTTGAGCAAGTCAAGGTACAAGCCGTTTTCATTAGAGTAAGCTGATTGAATGGCGGAGTAGGGGACGGGAATTGAATACGGGTTGTACCCAAACACGGTGCGCGGGTAGGTAAGGGTAATGCCAGTGACGTTGAGGAGGGCTTTTTCGTAAGTAAAGTTGAACGACAACGGATTTGTTTTAGCCAGGTTTTCCGCCAAGCCTGTTTGGTAATCAAAGTTTTCCACCTTGACGTCGATGAAGAAAGTCTTCTTGTCCAAGTCAACCGAGAAGCCGTCCCCAGAGCGCGAATCGCCCTGCTGTGAGTACGAGACAGTCAGGCAAACCCCGTTCTCGCAAGTCAAGCCCGAGTCTATTACAGTGTATTGAGCCGAGTCAAGCTTCGCTTCGCACAAGTTCTTTGGGGGCTCGGCGAAAACATTCTCGTCCGCGGGGTTTAAGTAAAACTCTGGGCTGGCGCCCGCTTGGTAAGTGAATGCCCTGCGGCTTAAGTTCACGAAGGGCTTTGCCGAATCAAACTCGGTTGGGGCGAAGGCCTGCGTGAGGCTGCCGGCAAACGATTCGCTTGAGCGCTGGCTGTTGGTGAAATTAAGCCATAGGCTTCGCACTAAAACCGGCTCGTCCCCATCCGCAAGCGGGAGGTAAAGGGGCGCCGGGTTTTGCTCGCAAAAACCGCTTGGGGAACTAGAGCCAGCGAACTCGTCGAACCCCGAGAGGGAGTTGCCGTTGTAGACTGGCGGAATCGGCGATGGGGAATCCCACGAGTACTGCAAGTTTGACGTAATGGAATTGGATGCGGTTAGGGAAACCCCGATTTTGCTAGACTTGTTTTGCGTAACAAGCGAGTAAACCGCCTCGTAGGGAAGGCCTAGGACCAGTTTTTCCCCTTGGCTAAGCGGACGGCGGCTTGGCTTGGTGGAGCGCACGAAATCCAGTACAATGCGCGATTTGTAAATGTTCTTGTCGTCGGAATCAATTCTTGGAATCAATGAGATTTGCTCCAGTGAATTATTGTCCGCCGCGTGGTAGGCTTTGTCCAAAACCAAAAGCTTCGGCAGGTAATCCGCGTGCGTTGCCGCAAACGAGCAAGCCGAGTAAGTCTCTACTCTAATCAGGCAAGAGCCGAACTCATCTGCGGTGCACGCGCCGGTTTGGCTAATTTGGTCTGTTAAAAGATCCTTGCACGCCGCGTAGGCGGTAAAACCGGGGACCGGCTGCTGGGTGAAGAGAGAGACTGCACTCAAGTTGACTAGAATCTCGCCCGGGCCCAGGACGAGTTCCTTCCCAAAAGCCCCGGCGGCGACAGTTCCGCCAACCGCGGATTTAGTGTAGTACGGAAAACTCTCGCTGCCAAAAGTGTTTTCGCGCGAAGCTGATGCTGCCAGGAAATAATTTCTTCCAACGCTTAAAGGAATTTCCGCGCCCGCTTGGGTAATGCATTTGGTGAAAGCCGTTTGCCCGCTGGAATCGGTTTCCTGGATGTTGGCGCAGGAAATGTTTTGGCCGGGGTAGGAAAGCAAGAGGGAAACCTTTGTTGAATCCAAGTAAAAAGCCTGGCCGCCGGAGTAATCGTGGTACCACCTTGTTTTCACAACCAAGGAATTTTCTGGCGCGGGGTTTGCAACACAGGCGTTTTGCCTGCTGTCGCAAAGAAAGTCAGCCGGGCAGTCGGCGTCGTTAGAGCACACGGGAGTAATTTCGCACAATCCGTTGTCTTTGCAAATTAGGCCGTCAGGGCATTCGTTGTCCGCCAAACAGCCTCCAGGGTCCGGCGTCGGGCCTATGCACGAGCCAAGGGGGCTTGCCGAGAATTGGCTGCATACTTGCGTTATTGCGCACTGGGAGTCCACAACGCACTTGCCCGGCTCGTCGGGAAGGGGAGTCGGGAGATTCCCGCATTGGCCAACGAAGTTCTGGCAGTACTGCCCGTTGAGGCACTGCGCGTCGTACAGGCAGGGCTTGATGATTTTTTCTTCGCACGCGCCAAGGGCGCTGGCGGCTGAAGCCTGGTTGCACACTTGGCCGGTCAGGCAAGTCCCGTCTTCAACGCAGTTGCCGTCCGGAATAGGCGTCACGGCCGGGGTAATGGCGCAAACCCCGTTGAAATTATCGCAGATTTGCCCGACGGGGCACTGGAAGTCGCCGACGCATTTTCTTGGGTTAACCTCGCAAGCCCCGCTGTCCTTGCAAATTTCCCCGCTCCCGCAATCTCCGTCGGAATAACAGCGGGAATTAGTTGGAACAGGCGTTGGGGCAACGCACGCGCTTGAGGCGCCAGATTCCCTGCATTCTTGTTCATCAGGGCAATCCGAGTCAAGAGTGCACTGCCCGCCGAGTCCGCCGTTAATTGATTTAGTTAGCTTAATTGAAGGGTTTTCCCCGGACTTGAACGAGGCGCCGGCGGCTTCGTAACCGCCTTTAGTGGCTAGCGCAAAGTACTGCGCGCCTTTCTTTAAGGAAAACGATTGGCGGCCGTTGACTTGCGCGCCTTGCTCAAACTGGTTGTCTTGGTATAATTCCACGAAGGCCGAAGTTTCCGCATTGTTCTCGTCCAAAACGGTTATCGCGCTAGTTACCGAGTTGTCTGAAGTGATTTTTTCAATCAAAATAGTCGCCTGCAATTCCCCGGCTACCTCAAAAGTCTCGCCCTCGGCCAAACCCGAGTAAGGAAAATACCCGTTCGCCGAGGCCGTGAAGTACACTTGCAGCCCTTCCTTTAATGAAGTGAAGTACGCCAAGCCGCTTGTTGAAGTAGTGTTAAGGAGTTTTTCGCCGGTAATAGCGTCCAAAACCGCGATTGCCACGGGGGCTGCAATCAATTCCCTCGTCTGCGAGTCCCGCACGTCAATTGAAAACGGGTAGTGGCCGGGGACGATGTCGGTAATGTTTGTTAGCTCATCGCAGTTCACTTCATTGCCCGCGCAAAAATCTCCGATGGAGTCGTTGGGGGAATTAGGGTCGTTTGGCCAAATCGGAGTGCCGGGCCTAGCCTTTGGCGGCACTATGGTGACTGGGAGCTTGTTGAAAAACGCGGCGGACTTGCAGCTTTCAAGAAGGCAGTTCAACTCGATTCGCGCGCTTTCCTTCTCCGCCAAGTCGACTCCATCCAAGGACGCGGGCTGGTAGCCGCTTTTTTTCGCCAATACCGCGACCAGCGCGGACTGGGGGAGGCCCTCGAACAGCGCCTTGCCGCCGGCAGTAGTGCCTGATGCTATCAGCTTGTCGCCGAGGTAAACCTCGACGTCCGCGCCCGAGAGGGGAGAGTCCTGGCTGTACACGCCGACTTGAAAGGAAGACGAGCCCCCCGTGGAAGCGCCGAATGAAAACAACGACGCGATTAAGCCGAGGAGAATAAGGCAGGCGGCAACCGCGATTGGAAAACTCGGCACGCCGCGAGACTCTATTGGAGTCACGAAATACTTGTAGACGGGAATTTTTACCTGCGAATCCAGGTAATCCATTAGGGAATAGTACTTGTCTTCAACTTGAAAATAGGCGTTTAAGAAAGCGTCTTTAATACCCACGTGAATCAAGTATAGTGAACGCAAAAAACGAATAAAAACCCTCTTATTTTAAGGGTATTAAAACCAAAAGTTAAGTGTATTAAAACCAAAAACTCAAGTGTATTAAAACTAGAAAAATTCAATTAAAAATCAATTAAGGAAACTCGGGGAAAAGCAAATGGCTCTGCAAAAATTCTTGGGCGAGTGCGAGAAGATAAGCGGGCTTAAAGCCCAAGCAAACGCCAGGGAAGGACGCGGTTTGGCCAGCGCGAATTGCTTCGAGCTCTCACGCGAGCAAAAAAAAGACCCGAGGGAAATCGCGGAGATTGCCGCGGGCAAGGCTAGCAAGCGCAAAAAAACGCTGGTTGGCGGCGTCGCCGCCGATAATGGCTACGTGAATTTTTTTCCGTCAAAAAAGTTTTTCGAACTCGCGCTAAAGCAGGCGTTGCGCAAAAAATTCGGGGAAAACGCCGAACTGATTGGGCAAAAGATTGTAGTGGAGTACTCCTCGCCTAACGTGGGCAAGCCGTTTCACATCGGCCACATCCGCTCGACGATACTTGGCGACGCGATAAAAAGATTATTGGAAGCAAGCGGGGCGAAAGTAATTTCGTTTAACTACCCCGGGGATTCCGGGACGCAAGTGGCGAAATTAGTGCTCGCGCTGGAATTAAAGAAGGCAACGCCGAAAAACGAGAGGCAGCTCTTAAAACTCTACCAGTGGATTCACAAGCAGTTGGAGAAAGAACGCGCGCAAAACGGCGTGCTCAAGCTAGGCGAGAAAGTTAGGGAAGTAAGCGACGCCATTGAAGCGCAGGACGCGAAGACCCTTGGCACGGTGGAGAAAATTCGGGAGATTAGCTTCCGCTCGTTCGAGAAGAGCTACAAGAAACTCGGAGTTAAGTTTGATGAAGTCACTGGAGAGAGTAAATTTTTTGCCAACGCTAAGCAAAAAGCCCTCGAGGCGAAGGCGCTCGCGCCGCAATTCGTTCAAACAGACCCCAAGGACGGCACGCTAGTGCTTAAGCTCGAGGAATTCTCTATTCCAAACAATATATTGCTTCGCTCTAATGGAACGACGCTTTACATCACGCGCGACGTCGGGCTGGCGGACTACAAGTGGGAGAAGTACGCTTTCGACAAGAGCATTACGGTTACTGCAAGCGAGCAGAACACTCACTTTAAGCAGCTTTTCAAGCTGCTTGAATTAATGAAGCGGCCTTACGCGCTAAAACTCGCTCACGTTGGATTCGGGTTGATTACTTTAGAGAGCGGGAAGATTAGCTCGCGCGAGGGGAATCTAGTTTACTTGGATGAGGTTTTGAAGGAAGCGTCCGAATCAGCGCTTGCGCAAATCGGCGAGCGGGGCGCGGGCTACTCGCCTGCGGAGAGAAAAAAAATCAGCTCGATTGTCGGGGTTGGCTCGACTAAATTCGGTTTCCTGCGCGTCTCGAACGAGAAAAACATTTTGTTCAACCCAAGCAAGGCAGTGAGCTTCACCGGCGACACCGGGGCTTACTTGCAGTACACCGCGGTGCGCGCGAAGTCGCTGCTTGAAAAATCCGGCGTGAAGAAAATCAAGCCAAGCGAATTGAAGTTTATTGGAGAAAAGGGCGCGGATAATGACAGAGTTAACGGCGGGCTTAACGAGGAGGAGAAGAAACTAGTTGAGAAAATCAGCTTGTTTCCCTCCATCGTCTCGCAGGCAACAAGGCATTACTCTCCGCACATCGTGTGCGAGTACTTATTGAAGCTCGCGGCGGCGTTCAACGAGTTTTACGCGAAGCACTCGGTTCTGGACGCGGACAGCGAGGATAAAAAGAAGCTCCGCCTTGCTCTTGTTGCGGCGACCGCGAATGTTATCGAGAACGGACTGAAGATAATCGGCGTGAGCGTGCCGAAAAAAATGTGAAATGTCGAGAGGCAATAGATTATGGTTAGGCTTATTGAGAGGAAGAAAGGAGCTTTGGTTGGCGCGGCAATCGGGGACGCGCTGGGAATGCCTACGGAATTTATCAGCCAGTCAGAGCATATAGCGAGGTTTAACGGAAGAATCGAGGAGTTCGCGAGGGCGCCAAAGGGGCATCCGTGCAGGCACTTAACGCCGGGGCAGTGGACTGACGACACTCAGCAAATGATTGCATTAGGCAAATCATTGGCGGAAAAAAAATCAGTTTTCGACATCGAGGATTTTTCAAGAAAATTAGTCGAATGGGGAGAATCTCAGAAAAACCCAAAGCACAACCGCTGGCCCGGGGGGACTAGTCTCTCTTCAGTTGAAAGGCTTAAAGCGGGAATTAAGCCGTCTCAATCGGGTTCTACGACCACGGATTCGTGCGGTTCGGTAATGAGGGTTGCGCCAATTGGATTGGCTTACTCGGATCCGCACAAGGCGAGAAAAGCCGGCGTTGAATCAAGCATTCCAACGCACAATTCGGACGTGTGCAAAAGCTCTGCAGGAGCGGTTGCCGAAATCGTTTCAAGGCTAGTTCACCTAAAGCAAGCCCCGCTTAAGGCGGTAAAGGAAGCCCAAAGAAACGCGTTAAACACGCAAGTCAAGGATATGCTCAAGCATTCTTACGAAAGCAGGAGCCTTTCACCGCGGGAAGCGCTTGCAAAACTCGGCGCGGGAAGCAGCGCATTGGAGACAATGGGGTTTGCGGTATACGCCTTCCTGCACTCGCCTAAGGACTTTAAGAACGTGGTTGTAACCGCGGCGAACGCGGTTCCCGGCGACACTGATTCAGTTGCCGCCGTGGCTGGAGCGTTGGCTGGAGCGCACAACGGGTACAAGAAAATTCCGAAAAACTATTTGAGAGAGCTTGAAAAAAGAAGGGAAATAGAATCCTTAGCCCAAAGAATTTAAGCCAGACGGCCTTACCCAACTTTTCCATAATACTGCAATGCGATTTGCTTAAGCCCTGATTTTAGCTTATCGTTGTTTTTCAGCCCGCCCAAGTCGACCGTAAATTTTTTTTCCCTGTGGTCGTGCGTGGTTGTAATCGAGATTTTGCCGTCGGTCAGCAGCACGTGCTGGAAGCCTGGGCTCGAGCGGATTCCCGCGTCAACGTTTGGGAAGTGTTTTTTTATTTCATTGCGCACTATCGTCCCCAGCCTGACTCCCGCCAGGAAAGGAAAGTCTTCCTTTTTAGTGGCGCGTTGCTCGTTGAAAAGGTTTTTTTCAACTATTTTTTCAAGCGCAAAAATTATTTTCAAGAAAATCCTCCCCCCTCATTTAAAATCATTTTGTTACCGCGACGTTAAGAACATCCCTGTTCTCCGGATTTACGTTAAGCGAAGTCTCCTGCTCCAATGCCGCAACCGCTTGCTTAATGCTCCTGCCGCCTTGCTTGCGCAGGAGGACGTCCTGCTTCGCCCACGAGATTATTCTGCCCAAGGAATACCACAAGTCAGGCAAATCGTTTTCGGAAACTGCGACTTGTTTAGTGTCCGGGTCGATTACGGGGCCTGATTCCAAGCCCGAGAAATGGCTTCCCCAGTCTTCAAGATTGCCCCACCCGCCTTTTTGGCTCCTCCTTAATTCGGTAAAGCCGCTGGTTACCACCACTGAAGAATCTATTTGCGGGTTTTTCAGCTTGAAGTAAGCCGCTAAAACCGCGGGAATGTTGCCGTGGCCAGTGTCCACCAACACTATGCTTTGCGCCCCTCCGGTTATTGCGCCAGTCTCGACGAAGTTCTCGTAAGTTAAGTCGAGGGCTTGCGCCAGCCTCTCGTCGGACTTTAGCTTCTCCTTCAATACCTCCGCGTATTCCTTGATGAAAAGCTCTTGCTTGGACGCTATATCCAAGTTCTTGAACCCGCTTACCTTGGACGCCCTTGTTTTCGCCTCGGCGTACATATCCTTAATTAGTTCATAAGCAAAACCCGAGCCGCCGCTTGCCCCTTTTTCCATAGTGATGGTGCTCGTGCTTGAGAATTCAAGCCTAATGTTGTCCGTGCTTTCCCCAGCGAGTTTTGAAAAATAGTAGTCGAGGGCGAAGAAAATTCCCCCGTCGCGCGCCAAGTACACCCTGGATGCATCGGCGGAGCCTGAAGATTTTGCGACGGCCTTGGTCAATACTACGGTTTGGATGGCGGGAGTGTACAGCATATCCCCAAGCGCGTCGTACAAGTTGCTTTTTTTGGATGCGGCTATATTCGTGCTTTTCTCGCTTAATTCAACCAACAAGTCGAAAGCGGGAGTTCCAATCAAGTCGTCAGATTCAATGATTTTAGTAATAATGTCTTGGTACTCGCTCATGCTCCCAACGTCCGTTTTCAAGGCGTTCTCGACTAGCGGCCTGTGAATCCCGGGGGTTTTCGAAGTCCCCAGCTTCAGCTTGGACGCGCGCGGGTCTTTTGAAACAAACGAGTCTATAATATACTCCGTTACCGCCCGATTATGCCAAGAGGCGCGCGTGAGCCTCCTTTGTTCCAAAACGCTTTCAAGCGGGCGGGCGGGGCTGGCTTCAAGAGAAGAAAGAAACTCTTTAGCAGTAAGGGTTGAAAGAGTTTCAGAACCTGCGGCTGAAGACGCACTGTCCTTCCATACGGTTGCTTTAGATGCTTCCAGGCTGCCGTCGAGGATAATGACGTCCGGCACGCCAGTATAACCAGTCGAGCCTTCAGCAAATTCAACCCCGGAACTTTCCTTAACAACCACTCGGTACCGCTCGAGAACGTGCAGGGAATTCGCAAACGCCGAGCTTAAGTCGTACGGGTTCTCCAAATTGTCTTCCCCGACTACAAGCTGCTGTTCGTCAATGCAGTTTAGCTTCGCCGAGCACTTGGCGTTGTCAATTTTTTCATTTAATTGCCTAATGACCTCGAAAACCGGCGTGTTTCTCTCCACAGTCAAGTGATCGATAAAAACAAATTGCCCTCCGGGCGCGCCTGTCGCCAAAGTCTCGACAATGGGAAGAAACTTCAGCTTCGTGCCCGGGTTAAGCTTTAAAGCCGAAAACAAGTCGTAGCTCATTACCGTCTTGGCCGAGTCTGGCTCAAACTTTTGCCCGAAAAAGTTGTTTGAAGCCATAAACTCTTCGGTTGCAACCACGAAAAACTTCGGGCCGTAGCGGACTACGAAGGAATGCGGCGATGAAAACCGCGGCAGAAGCGAAGCCGCGGTTTGAACCAGCACCTCGTCGCCGACAACGTGGCCGAAATTGTCGTTCACCGCCTTGAAGTTGTTCAATTCAAGCTCAAAAACGTGGGTGCGACCGGAAGCCATTACCTGCGGCAATGCAGTCCTCAAGTAATTCATATTATACAATTTTCCGGACTGGCTTAACTGCGGGTTTGAAGCAAACTTGTCCAGCAAAAGATGGTTCTCAACGCTCGACAACTCTTCAAGGGTTTTGCGCATCAGCTCGTCGTAAACAGTTAATGACGGGTCCTCGCCGCGAATATTTTTCAAATCCCTAAAGCGGCCTTCCATAGCAACGCGCAGGCTATTAATGTTTGGAACTCCCGCGCCGACTTCAATTCTGCCGTCTCCAAGCATCTCCTTTGCTTGCGCAATAGGAAGGCTCGCGTCAACGGAATGCGCGCCGACAAAGTCTTTGCCCGAAGCGGCGTGCAACGCGTTAGTGGCGGTTTCAAAAGTCTTGGAAATAGTCGCCTGCGGGCTAAAGTCGTCCACGGACAAGTCAATCCCGCGCGTCTTGCCGTCGACTATCCCAACCGCCACTCCCGCGCTCACTGAATCTGATTCGAAAGTTTCAAGCGCCTTGCCATCGTTTTCGGACAAGGTCTTCCGCAAGTTGACCAATTTTGTGAACGCGTCTTTCTTCCCCCCCAAAAAATCCATTGCCCGAATTGTTTTCCCGTCAATTACTCCGGTAATGGATTCCGGGTTGGAGAACATCGAGTTGGTTTCCGCTACAACCGCTTGCGCGACTTTTGAAGGCGACGCGCCGTCCCTTACGATTATTGCAAACTCGTCCCCGCCCACGCGGAAGAACTCGGCATCAAGCCCCTGCGCCACTTTATTGATTCGGGTAATGAAATTATCCAAGACAATGTCCTGAACCAAGCGAGCATTTGGCCTAGTGTGCCCGTGCTTGTAATACGCGTTGAGCTCGATGTTGCCCAAGTTGCGCATATCCAATAAAAGGAAGGAGTAAAGCTCGCCTTCCGTATAATGCAGTTCCTCCATCCTCGACTTTAACGCCGCGAAGTTCTTCACTTGCGGAAAACGTGAGTCAACCGAAGCCGCGTCGAGAAGGTCGAAAACGTCTTTTTCAAAAACATTCAAGTCGTTTTTCAGAAAATCCGCTGCAACTTTTTTTCGCTCGGCCTGCGGCAGGCTTTTCTCCAGCGAGTCTGCAAGCCGCTCATAAAAAGGCTTTTCCGGCAGCAAGTCAGCCGATTCCCTTACCGCCTCAGCCGCACGCGCGCTCTTGACTTGCTCCAATTTGCGCTTTGGCGCCTTGCCCTTTGACTCGTCCTTAAACTTCTCCAAGGATATTACCTTGGCGAGCGCCTTTATTTTCTGCTTTTTAGTCAGCTTCTCAAACGCCGCAGCGTACTCCCTTAACGCAACGTCGTCAAAAGAAAGCTCGAGGCGCTCGCCGACGGCCTTTCCTTCAGCGGTTTGCGCAGTGGTTTTGACAAGCGGCTTTATCAAGCTCTTTCCCGCGCCGTAAATAAACACTGCGTTGCAGCCCAATTGAGTGTAAAGCGCGGTTACTTCTGTCGGCGAGAGCTTGTCCAAGTCGCCCGAAAACTTTTGCTTTAAAATATCGTAGCTTTGCGAAGTCGCGGTTACTAGAATGTACGCCTGGAAAACAGTGTGGAACGCGGAGCCGACTCCCTTGCCGGGAATGAGCATCAGCGGCAGAAAACGCACATCGGACAATCCCGCGAGGCACTGGCCCACTCCCTTCCCGACCGACTTGAATTGGTCGAACGAGCTGGGAACGTTTCTTTCAAACAACGTAGCCAAATTTGCCTTGGCCAAATCCACTTCCTTTTTCGCCTCTGCTTGCGAAGAATAAATCTGCGTCACGTATGCGTAAACCGTTCCGGCGCGCCGCACGCTGTCCGCCCCGCGCAATTCCAACGAGTTTGCGTAATCAAGCAGGATTTGAGCTTCCTGCTTTCGGCTTTCAGCCTCGTTCAAGTCATTGCTTTTGCGCTTGAATTTCTCGAACACAAGCTGGAGAAACGGGTTTGAAAAAGATTTTCCCCTCGCGCCGCTGATGAAATTCCCCGACTCTACGTACGCCAGTTCAACAGCGGACAGCGAATCGGAAGCGCTTTGCGGAACGTAATTCTTTCGCTGGGAAAGAAGCGGCTGGAACTGCGGGGAGAGGCACTTGCTGTGCTGGGAAAGCAACGCCTTGAGGCTCTTTGCGTCTTGAAAATTAGTGCCGCGGCCCTTCTCGGCGGCTTTCATCGCGTAATTCAAGTCGAGCTTCTCAAAGCACTCCTTCTCGATTTCAGGCAAGCCAAGCCCGCTTTTCAGCAAGTTTCGGATTATCTTCAAGCCGTTTTGCTCCCTCTCAAACTGGCCGGGGCCGCGCGCAGTGAACAAAAGGAATTTTTTTTCAACAGACTCTTTTTGCGCCTGGCCGACCATTGGGGAAAGCGAGGCGATTGAAAAATCAAGCAATGCAATCGCCCTGTCAGCCCTCGCTTCAGCCAGTTCGCCCGACTCCTTTTCCAAAGGAGCAGCCGGAGTTTTTTTCTTCTCTAAAACGGGGTTCTTGTACTCGGTAGAGTAAAGCCCCTGCTTGGCCCGCAATTGGCAAGCGCCTTGAGCGCCCACCACTAAATTTGCCGAGCGGCCTTTCACCGAGGCATCCTCGAGCATTAAGCACAATGAATTGTCGAAAACCAATTGGTTGCGCCCGCGTGCGAGGTTATCCACCAGCTTGAAGGAAAACTGTTTTATTCCATCCGCGTCAATGCCAATAATTGCTCCGCGGTCGGACGTTATTTCCTTCAACGTGACGTAGTACGTTTTCTTGCCGGAAAGAGAGTTTATTGAAACCGGGAATCGCGCGAGTTTTTTCAGCGAAACGCCTTCGGCGTCCTGGCCGGACTGGGTTGCGTCAAAGTTTTTCTTGCAGACGCCGCTTGGCTTTAGCGTCGCCTTGAATCCCTCAACCCCGTCTTCAAACGCGTGCTCGCCGAAAAAAATGCAGACGTCACCGCACGAAACCCTCTTTTTTTGAAAGGCGTAGTCGGAAGTGCAGGACACCCTCTCGTACTTTCCGTCGCCCAGTTTTTTAAACGCGTCAAAACGCGCTATTCTCTTGCCGTTCGAATACTTCTTGTCGTCGGCAAAGGCGAACAAGTCAAAGGAATAAGAGTACTTGAGGCTTTTGAAAGTCTGGTCGTCAATAACGCCGATGCCCACCTCGTTTTTTCCCGCCGAGCCCTTGCCCGACGCGCTTAAGCCTGCAGAGCCTTTGATGAAAAGGCTTATTCCATTATCGTCCTTGATTTGCGGAACTGATGAAGTGGCGGAAGCTTGGGCTGCGGCTAGAAGCGAGAAAAGAAGGAAGAATGCCAGGAAAGCTTTTTTACTCACGTTCAATTAATCCCTCGAAAATTCCGGAAAGTTTTTTTCCGCCGTTAAGCTGCTGCCTTAAGCTCGCGTCATCCGCGCCGATTTCCTTCGCTTCAACCGTAATTTCCCCAAAGCCGTCGCTGACGCTCGCGGTTAGCGACACGAAGCTTATCGGCTTTAAGGAAAGCGAGTCAAACGGACTGGAGAGCTCGCACGCGTTTGAATTGTAATAAACTATAGTCCCAAAAGAATACAGCCCGCTTGGATTGAGCCTAACGTAAGCTTCTTTTCTCGCCTTCGCGTAGGAAAAGCCTTCCTCAAACTTGAATTGGAGGGAGGAAAGCGCGGCGTCCAAAGCATCGCACGAGCAGTAGCCGTTTGAGCATTCCTTGTAGGCATTATAGAAATTGCTTGAATCAATTTCACCGATTAAAACAGGCAAGAGGGACTCTTCCGGAAACAAAACCCCGACATTGTTTTGAACGACTTCAACCGGCTCCCCCAGCGGCAGCTCGTTTTGGAAAACGCTCTCGATTGTAGGCGTTGAAGCCGAGTAGAGAAAGACTTTTGAAGATTGCCCTCCGACTTATCTTTTGGCATTAATGCCTCTAACGCCCTTAAACGCGATTGTAAGGTTGTTTACCACGAAAAACGGCTTTGAAACCGACTTGATGGAAGAAGATTTCTTCTCAACGTTGAAGTAAAGCGTTGACGGGGAAACCCAGGCGTACTCTTTTGCAAAAACGTGGTCTGTTTTTAAGACGACGTTAACCGCAACCTTATTGCTCGGATTGTCTGGCGGAGAGATTGAAAACGAACTCGACGCGGAGTCGGGCGCCAAGCCGCCGTTGAAATGCTCTTCCTTAAACCTGGAAAACACGGTTAAGTCCACGCCAGTTTCCGTTTCTTTTTTCTCAACGCTAGCCTCGCTTTCCTCGCTTGAGGCGGGAGTTGTAGAAAGCAAGGAAGTTTTTAATCGAGGGTTGCTTGAATCAAACACCCTGATTTTAAAAACGGCCGCCGGAACCAGTTCGCTCACCGTCTTTTCCAAAACAAATTCTTTCTGCCCGCCGCTAAAATCTATTTGCGCATCGTAAGCCGGCCCGCCCAAATCCAATTGACCCTCAACTGGTGTTTCAATGCTCTTGGCGGGAGCGTCTTCCAAAGCTGCGGCTAAAGGAGATGGTGAGGCGCTTGCCGCTTCGAGTGCAGGCGCGACTGTTTCGTCAAAATACTCTTGAAAGACTTCTTGGGAAACAAACTCCTCGGAACCCAATTCGCTAGGGCGAGCGAGGAAGACGTACGATGATGAGAGGGATTCGCCGAGTGATAACGCGCCGCGGGACGTAAGAATTTTGGAGTCGATGGCTTGTTTTAAGAGAACTAATTGCGCGTTAGTAAACCTTTTTGGGACGTTGACGTAAACAATTGCGGAATCAAGGGAAGAGCGAGTTGAGACATCCAATGAAGCCGACTCCCCCGCGGCTATTCTCGCCGAGAAATAAAAAAGGGGATCCTTGTCGACAACAATTACTTCCTTGGAAAAACTCAAGTCATTTGAGTCAAAAGAGTATTCTTTCGGCACAAAACCGTATACGAAAAAAGCGGCGGGCTCACCGCCCTCGTTTTCTGCTTTAAAGGAATGCGCTGCCCCATCGTAGTTTATGCGCACCTGCTCCTTGACTAAAATATCCTCTTTGCCGAACAAGCTCGCGACGTACTGGCGGGAATTGACTACAACCTCGCGCGAGGAAGCGGAAATGACTCCCGGCTTTGAAGAATTGAATTGGGAAACGCCCTGCGATGGGATTGAAAAAGAGTAGTATAGCACCGCAGCCAAGCCAAGGAACACAACTAGAATAATCGCGTAATTAAACAGCTTCATAAAATAAAATAAGAGAAAAGAAGTTTTTAAAGGGGTTAGAAATCAAACCAAGAGAGTACGCAAAAACTTTTTCTTATCCGCCGCTTTGGAAAACGCGCTTGCTATGAGCACGCCCGACGCGCCGAGTTTTTTTGATGCAGTCAAGTCCTCGCGCGAGTTCACCCCGGCACCCGCTAGAAACAAGCATTTCCCCCCGACTGCTTTTACTCCATCCGCGATTACGCTTGGCTTCGCGCTTGACACCGAGACTCTCCCGCCAATTAATTGCGGGGGCTCGAACGCAACCGCCCAAGGGCGAAGGGAAGAAAACTTTCTAACCTCGCTTAAATTACGCGCGCACAAAACAGTTTTCAAGCCGAGTTTCCCCGCGCGGTTTAGCAAGAAAATAATTTGATTAAAAGAAATGCGGTTTTCCGAGTGGTTGACGAGCAGTCCCTTCACGCCAATTGACTTAAGCTGCTCCAAAGTTGTTTTTCCCGTGTGCTTTCCCGGCTCCACCGCGTCGGCTGACTGCGCGAAAACAAGAGTATTCCCGCCAGCGGATTTAACGCACTCGCTTAATACACTTGCGGGCGGGCAGCAAATAATGGAATACCCGCGCGCGGGGATAGACGCGGCTAGCTTGACTGCATTAACTGCCCTCGCGCCTTCAAACGCGGAGTAAGCCTTGAAGTTAAGTATCACGAACATTTGTTTGCTCATTTCAATCAACTACGCAACCAGTTAATAAAAAGCATTCTAGGCGCTAGGGGGGAGAAAAACAAGAAAAGAAGAGAAAAAAAGAAAAGAGGGTGGAAAAGCTTACTTCTTGCCTTTCATCATCAAGTACCCGGCTACGACTAGGATTACCAGCACTACTATTGCAGCAATCGTAGTATAGTCTTGGCCCGCAGCGGCTGCCGTAGTTGCCTTTGCGGTAGCGGTTGCACTTGCTGTCGCCGTCGCACTTGCAGTAGTTGGCTTGGGCGTTGCAGCCGCTTTCTTCACCGAGTACGCGGCGAACACGCTTAATCCATTGGGGCTGACTGCCTTAAACACTGCTTTTCCAGCGGCGTTGATTCCGGCAAAAGTCGTTGCCAGCAATTCCTGCTTGCCCGCGTCCTCGCGGAATACCTTCACGTTTTTCACTCCGCCTACTTGGTTAACCCAAGCTTGGTCAATCTCCATCGTAACCGTGGCCGAGCCGACTTCCTTGCCGTTAGCCAAGTTCGTCTTGGTGACGACTATGGAAGGCCCCTTCTCGCCTAGAGTCAAGCCGTCTTGTTGCGCAATGGCCTCGAACTTGGTTTGAGTACTACCCGCCACAGTAGTGGGAGCGACGCTTATTGAAGCGCTGCTTGGCAGGCTGTTCAAGCTCGCGGTAATGCTAGCCGAGCCCGACGCGCTGACAACCGAGGTGGTCTCAATTGCGAGCGAGGTTATTGAAGCAGTCGCGCTAGTCCCAGTGCCTGAAACCGCGGAGACTACTGCAACGATTTTAGCAGTTTGAACCCCGCTAGCGTCTTTTATTGGAATTGTGAGAGTATCACCCGCGAGGGTTACTCCCGTGCTCGCATCCGTAAAGGACGCTAGCGTGCTGCCCGAAGACAATGCTAGTGGTAAAGATAGGCTTAAGCCCGAACCCTCGCCAGTAACTCCAATAGTTCCGCCCGCGGTAATAGCTACTGCAGCACCCGTTGAATCGGTTGCAACCGCATCCGCGCTAACTGCAATTGTTGAAGTAATTACTGTAACAACCGGTGCGGTGGTTATTGGCGTATCAGTAATTGGAGCAGCGGTTGCGGCTGGAGTCGCGGTGGCGGTAGTAGTATAACAACCAGAACTAGAACACCCGCCATTGGATAAGCCACCATTAGACGTAGGCGTAGTGGTTGTTGCTGCCGTTCCGGTTGATGTTGAAGAAACTTCAACTGCTACTGTGCTAAAGTGCGGCATTTGCACCCAGACTAAGTCGCTAGTAGTGTTCCTAAAGCAACGCGCGGAAGCGTTCGAGTCCGAACACGTGATGTTGCTCAAGTAACTCGCGTTGCCGGGCATTGTTGACGCGTTAGAGGAATTGCCTGCGTTGCTTACGTTAAACCAAGTCACGTAGTCAGCATAGTACTGCGGCATTTCACCGCTAGTGTTCAACGAACTATTCCACAATAATACTCCGTCATCATTGTACAAGTACGGGAAGCTGACATTCATCAGAATAGACTCGTTTACCGAGGAATTGTACTGAGTCGCTACGTAAACAGCGTCGAACACGTTGGACGGAGCCCCGCTGCCAAAACGCCTCACTTCCTTCTTTTGCCGACCGGCACCAACGTCTTTCGCCTCGAAACGGTCAGAGTCAAACTCCATATTCGGCGTTCCAACCGAACTCATATCAATGCCGACAAAGTAAGTGGTGACATTGGTTGAAGTGTCCGTAATCAACATATTCTGCTTGCCGCCCATCATAAGCTTGCTTGGATCCATTGCCTGAGCGGCAGTGCCTTCCTTCCTAAAGTCCGAAATCTTGTTGCTTAAGTAGCAAGAACTGATTGGGTTTGGAACGTTGCAAGTGGCGTTGTTAGTCAAAAAGTCAATTCGCGTAGTCGAAATTGTGCCACCAAGAGAATCCACTCCATTCGACGCTTGGGATCTTGGAGCGCGCATTTCAGGCTGGCGAAGGACTACTTGAATAAAGCCAGTCGCGTTGGCGTCAATTAAGGTAGCGCCGTAAGTTCTTTGCATCGGCATATACTGTCTGTTGAACACGCGCAGCTTAACCTCCTGGCTTTTCAATATCGGGATTTTCACCGTCGCCCCTCCGTTGGAACGGAATTGCTGCCTGATTATCAGGTTAGAATAGTTAAGCAGCGCTTCAACATTAATGTCCGAACTCACGTTCGAGCTGCTCGAATCAATAAATTGAAACGACACTTTGCTCGTGTTAAGCGCGTTGCCCTCAAACCCGCCCATTTCAACCTGTAAAGTCCCAGCTAGCTGGTACAAGGTTAAATTCGTGCTAGTGTTATTCGAGAATGAACTTGCAACAGTAGCGTAGCCAGCGTAGTAAAACCCGCCGCTTTGCGCGTAAGCAACTAGCAGGTAAGGAGAGCCGGACGGAACTTGAATCGTATAATTTGCTGTCGCGTTCAAGCCATTAATACCACTTGAATTGCTTGCGTTGGTATTATTTACCGGAGGCATTGGCGGAACAAACCCGTCTGACGCAAACGGATAGACCTGCAGTACGGTGAAATTCACTTGGCTTGCAGAAAGATTGCTTCCTGGCGAGGATAGAGTGCCGTTGTTCACCACTACGGTTCCAATCAAGTT
>JACRGG010000083.1 GCA_016217775.1 Microcaldota archaeon | reverse complement strand
TACGGAAGCCAATCCGAACAAGGAGCGCAAACAACTTCAGTGCTAATGAGCTTCTTCCAAACCGCGCGACTACGAGAAGAAAACTTCACGCAATTTATGCAAGAAATAACACAAAACCGCCTACAAAACTAAACCGTTACTATTATTTTAGCTTTAGGTTTGGGTTCCGGCGAAGTAATTTTGTGGCCGTATTTAGTGTCCCGCTTTGGCTTGGGAATAGCTTGGGGGGCGCTGCTTGGAATCACTTGCCAGTATTTCATTAATATGGAAATCACGCGGTATTCACTCGTTAAGGGCGAATCGGTTTTCGTCGGATTGGAAAAACTATTTTCGTGGGCGCCGAATTGGTTTATTCTCTCCACGTTCATTGGATTCGGCTTGCCTGGAATAGTCGCAGCATCTGCTAAAGTCGCGGCGCACTTGCTTGGGCTTTCAGAGCACAAGTGGATTGCAATCGTTTTTCTCGCACTCATCGGGTTAATTCTCTCCTTGGGCAAAACGGTTTACGGAATGATGGAGAAAATAACCAAGACTGTTTTGTTAATCGGCACTCCGTTTGTTTTCCTGCTTGCAACAGCGCTGGCCAAGCCAGAGCATTTTATCGCACTGGCGCAGGGATTGGTTGGAATCGGGGAAAGCTTGGCTACCCAGCCTGGCGGTTACTTTTTCCTGCCGATTGGAATAAGCTTGGCGGCTTTTCTCGCGGCATTCGTTTACGCGGGCGCCGGGGGAAACTTGAATTTGACGCAGTCCATTTACGCGAAGGAAAAAGGCTATGGAATGGGAAAATACGCGCAGAGAATGGCGGGGCTGTTTACCAGCAGTCTTGTGGAAGCACGCTGACTTCAAGCCTGACTTTGACTCAAGACATTCTAGTGGATTTAAGCGGCGGCAGCGCTTCGTGTTTTGAAATAGGCGCGGATAACATCACGTTTGACTGCGCGGGGCACTCGATTACTGAAACCGGGGCTGGCCAAAGCGGGCGCGAGATTTACATCCTGGCCTCAAGCGGAATCACCGTCAAAAACTGCGTGGTAAACGGGTTTGGCGACGGCATACTATTGCTTAATTCGGCGGGGCCGATTACAATAGAGGGCAATACGCTTAATGGCAACACGTTTGGAATCAGGGTAGAGAACTCCGCTCACAACAGCGTCTTAAACAACGCCGCGGTAGGAAACACGCGGGGGATTTACTTAAGCTCCGCGCCTTACAACACCGTTACGGGAAACAACGCCTCGAACAGCGTCGCCGACGGCTTTGACTTGATTGGCTCCAACTCCAACACGATTTCAAACAACCGCTTTTGCAGCTCGGCAACCCTGGACGTTTACTCGGCAGGCAGCTCTTCAAACACCGCAAGCGCGAACGCGTGCACGACTACAAGCGGATTCTCGTGCAACGCGGCTTGTTGAACAAACCCCCCTCCATCTCTCCCGCCCCTCGTTGGGCGGTATAATGAAAGATAAGCTCTTTTATTTGTTTACCCCATTAGGATAAGCGTATGTCTTCATCCAAGATTACGCGCGTTGACTCGAAAGGCAGGGTTATAATCCCGTCGGGGTTTAGGGAGCTTTTGCGCTTAAAGCCCAATTCCCAAGTGCTTATTTCCCTCGACCAAAACGAGAACAACCTGATTATCACCCCCAGCGCGGAAAAGCAGCTGGTCCTAATGTCAATAGGATTATCCGACGCGCCGGGGAGCCTCGCGAAACTCGCGCAAGTCCTCGCAAAGGAAGGCGTTGACCTGGTTACCACCGAATCGCGCGCTGTTTCCCGCGCGCAAAACGCGGAGTGGCTGGTGACGGCAAGCGCGCACTCGATAAAAAACGTGGACGAGATTAGGAAAAAGCTTCTTGCGGCTGGCGCGACGGGCTTTAGCTCGAGAAAAGTTTAGCTGCAAGCAGGGCGGCTTTTCCCGCAAAAAGAGAGGGTGGGAAAAAAGTGGGAAAGCTTATATACCAGTGCGTTCATAACTAATTTCAGCAAGATTCGAAAATGCCGGCAATATGCTAAATTCAGCAATTGCTTTGTTCAAGAAAATGATTTTGGTGGGATTAAATGGCTTCGAGTGGTTTACTTCACTATCGCAATTCCAAGCAAGGGCGTGTTGGCAAAACCGTGCCAGAAACTAGTTGAACAACTCGGTTTTTCCAATAACGCCAACGGCCGCGAGTACTTGATTAAGGCGAATGGCGGAAAATACTTATTCCTCCTAGCGCGGGCCAAGGACATTCCGTCTTACGTTGACGCCGGAGTCGCCGACATCGGCATTACGGGCTTGGACTTGGTGAAGGAAAAAAACGCGAACGTAACCAAGCTGCTCGACCTCCCGTTTGGATACTGCTCCCTAGTATACGCGTTGCCAAAAAACGGCGCGCAAGTTCCGGCGCGGGTTGCAACCGCGTTTCCTTCCCTCTCGAAGGAATTCTTGGAATCGCGCGGGATTGGCGCGAAAATAATTTGCTTAAGCGGCGCGGTAGAGGCGAGCGTCGCAAGCGGATTGGCCGATGCGGTAATAGACTTGTCCACTACGGGGGCGACGCTAAAGGCGAACGGGTTGAGCGCGGTTGAGGAAATCCTCTCGTCCAACGCGGTTTTAATCGCGAACCCAAAAGCATTGGAGGAAAAGCGCGAGAAGATTAACGAAGCGGTAAATTCTTTTGAAAACAACCCGATGGTGCGCCGCGCTTGGATAAGCGGGTTAAGCGTCGGGGAGAAAGCAAGATTGTTCAACCGGGGAGTGAGCAAAGCCAATCAAGGCGCGAAAAGCACTGTTGCGCAAGTTTTCGACGCGTTCGAGAAAAACCCCGACGAGGCGCTGGTTTTCTACACGAATAAGTTCGACGGGGTCTTGATTGAAAAAAACGGTTTTCAAATCCCAAGGGAGAAAATCGCGCAAGCGTACTCCATAGTTGGAGAAAAACTGGTTTTTGCGCTTAAGGAAAGCGCGAAGAACATAGGGGAATTTGCGCAAAAAGAGGTTTCACAAATTGCTGGCGGCTTTGAAGCCAAGACGGATTACGGGGTTGTCGGGAAAAAAGCCGCCGCATTGGATTCCGCTGGTGTTTACGCCCCCGGCGGGAGCGCGGCTTACCCCTCAAGCGTATTGATGGGCGCAATCGCGGCTAAAACCGCGGGAGTAAAAAAAATAGTGTTGTGCACTCCGCCAAACAAGCAGGGCGAGGTAAATCCCGCGGTGCTGGTCGCGGCTGACATTGCGGGCGTCGACCAAGTTTTCAGAATTGGCGGTGGCCAAGCGATTGCTTCAATGGCGTTTGGGACAAGCTGCGTGCCTAAAGTAAGCAAGATAGTCGGGCCGGGAAACGCTTTCGTTGCGCAGGCCAAGCTAGAGGCGGTTTCACGAGGATTGTGCTCGATTGACTCTCCGGCGGGGCCTAGCGAGGCGCTGGTTGTTGCGGACGAGTGGGCTAACCCGGGGTTTGTGGCAAGCGAATTGCTGGCGCAAGCAGAGCACTCCCCGGACGCCGCCGCGGTACTGGTTTGCACTAGCGAAAAGTTAATTGACGCTGTTGAATCGCAGTTGCGAAAGCAGTTGGCGGGGCTTGAGAGAAAGGAGATTATCCGCAAGTCCTTGTGCCAAAACGGGGTTTTCTTGATTGCCGAGGGAATCAATCAGGCAATCGAGTTTTCCAACCAGTACGCGTGCGAGCACTTGATTTTGTGCGTGAAAAACGCGGGGGATTACTTGGACGGGATTAGGAATGCCGGCGCGGTCTTCCTGGGCGAGTACTCTACGATTGTCGCGGGGGATTACGCGGCGGGGCCCAACCACGTCTTGCCAACCGGCGGGCTTGCGCGGTCTTACTCGGGGCTGTCCGCGAGGGATTTTCTGCGCGAAACGAATTTCGTGAAACTCGACAAGGCGGGGCTGAAGAAGCTTAGCGAGACGATTATCACCATC
>JACRGG010000079.1 GCA_016217775.1 Microcaldota archaeon | reverse complement strand
TGGTCTATTTGCAGCGAGTCCAACAGTTTCGAGAACTTGTTTCGGTCCTCCGCAACGTCAATTGATTCTGGTGTTGTGCCGAGAATCTTCACCCCCTGCTTCGCGAGTTTCAGCGCGAGGTTGTTTGGCGTCTGCCCCCCGCTTGAGACTATCACGCCAAGCGGATTTTCTTTTGCGTAAATCTCGAGGATTGTCTCCAAGCTGATTTCGTCAAAGTACAATTTGTCGCACGTATCGTAATCCGTGCTTACCGTCTCCGGGTTGTAGTTCACCATTATCGTCTTGAACCCGAGGGATTTGAGCGAGTTCACCGAGTTCACGCAGCACCAGTCGAATTCCACGCTTGACCCGATTCTGTAAGTCCCGCTTCCAAGCACCATCACTTGCTTCCCGCCGCCGGCGCCAAACTCGACGTCGTCCTGCGTCCCGTTGTAAGTCAGGTACAAGTAATTGGTTTGGGCGGGGAATTCCGCGGCGAGGCTGTCGATTTGCTTCACGCAAGGATGGATGCCGAGCGTTCGCCTCAACTCCATTACCTCCAAGTCCGTTTTTCCAACTATCCTCGCTATCTGCCTGTCGGAAAAGCCGTGTTGCTTGGCCTCCAAAATATTGTTCTTGCCAAAATCGGCCTTGAGCTTGCTCTCGACGTCGACCACGTTTTTTATCTTGTGCAAGAACCACGAGTCGATTTTGGTGAGGGCGTGGATTTTCTCAACCGAGTACCCCGCCTTTATCGCCTGCGGGATGCAAAACACGCGGTCGTCGCTTGGGTTTTTCAATTCCCCCTCGATGTCAGGACACGCCCACCCGTTCGCAATCAATCCGTTCGCGCCAATGTCGAGCATCCGAATCGCCTTTTGAAGCGCCTCCTCGAACTTTCGCCCGATTGCCATCACTTCCCCCACGCTTTTCATCTGCGTGCCTATTTTCCTGTCCGCCAAGCGAAATTTCTTGAGGTCCCACCGCGGGATTTTAACCACGACGTAATCCAAGGCCGGCTCAAAGCACGCCGTGGTTACTTTAGTAATCGAGTTCTTCAGCTCGTTCAGGTTATATCCGAGTGCTAGCTTTGCTGCGACAAACGCGAGGGGGTACCCGGTCGCTTTTGACGCGAGCGCGCTTGAGCGCGAGAGGCGCGCGTTGACTTCAATCACCCTGTAATCAAACGTTCCCGGGTCCAGCGCGAATTGGATGTTGCACTCCCCGACTATCCCCAAGTGGCGGATTGTCTTGATTGAAATTTCGCGGAGCTTGTGGTACTCGAAGTTGGTGAGAGTCTGGCTCGGAGAAACGACTATCGACTCTCCCGTGTGGATGCCCAGCGGGTCGAAGTTCTCCATATTGCACACTGTAATGCAGTTGTCCGCGCCATCGCGCACCACCTCGTACTCTATTTCCTTCCAACCCCCTAGGTACTCCTCCACCAGGATTTGCGGCGAGTGCGCGAATGCAATCCGCGCTTTTTCCTCCAGGCTCTTCCTATCCGCGACTAACGAGGAGCCAAGCCCCCCAAGGGCATACCCGCTTCTAATCATTACCGGAAACCCGATTTTATCGCTTGCGTCCAGCGCGCCTTCAACCGAGTTTACCGCAATGCTCTTAGGCGTCTTGACTGAAATTTCCCCGAGGCGCTTTGAAAAAAGCGCGCGGTCCTCGGTGTCCTTTATCGCCGAAATTGAAGTTCCCAAAACCCTCACGCCGTTTTTTTCAAGCACGCCGCCGTCGTGTAATTCCAGCCCGCAGTTTAGCGCGGTTTGCCCGCCGAATCCAAGCAGAATGCCGTCGGGCTTTTCCTTCTCGATTATCTTCCTAACAAAATGCGGTGTTACCGGAAGGAAGTAAACCTTGTCCGCGAACTTCTCGTTGGTCTGCACGGTTGCGATGTTGGGATTCACTAAAACCGTTTGAACCCCCTCTTCCTTCAGCGCCTTTATCGCCTGGCTGCCCGAGTAGTCAAACTCGCCGGCCTCCCCGATTTTAGTCGCGCCGCTCCCGATTATGAGGACTTTGCTGACCTTAATTTTCGGCATTCAAACCATCTCACAACCCAAGGGGGAGACCCCCAAAGTTGCTGTCTGCCCAAAAACAATTCGCCCAGGGAAAATACTGCGCGTTTTGATAGCTGGGCGAAATGTTTTTCCAAACCCCCCGTTTTGCCTATGCAGACAATAACCCTGAACTAAAACAGAGAATGGGCCGTAACTCAACATTTTTTTTACCTCAAAAAAACCAACGCCTTCAGACATAATCAACCATCTTTAGGAATTCATCGAACAAAAACGCGGTGTCAACAGGCCCCGGCGCCGCCTCGGGGTGGAACTGCACGGAGAAAAACGGCTTGGCTTTGTGCCTGATTCCCTCGTTCGTCCCGTCATTCGCGTTAACAAACCAGCTGTTCCAATCCGGGGGCAGCGTCTTCTCGTCGACCGCGTACCCGTGGTTTTGGCTGGTAATGTAGCAGCGGTTCGAATCAACGTTAGTGCAAGGCTGGTTTTGCCCGCGGTGCCCGTACTTTAGCTTGTAGGTTTTCGCCCCCGCGGCAAGGGCAAGCAATTGGTTGCCTAAGCAAATCCCGAAAATCGGCTTGTCCCCCTTCATTGCCTTTCTGATGTTTTCAATGGTTCGGGCGCAGTGCACGGGGTTTCCCGGCCCGTTTGAAATTAGTATTCCGCCGTAATCCTCCTTGGAAAAATCGTGGTCCCACGGCACGCGAAGCACGCTCGCGCCGCGCGAGAGCAGCGAGCTGATGATGCTGTTTTTAGCCCCGCAGTCCACCAATACTATTTTCTTCCCGATTGGCTTTGCCGGCTCAAACAATTTTTTTTCCTTATTCGACACTTTGGCAACCAAGTTCTCCAAATTCGAGTCGAGTATTGGGACGTCCGCGCCGCCAAAAACTATTTTTCCGTTCATCACGCCGTTCTCGCGCAGCTTCTTGGTGAGCGCGCGGGTGTCGACCCCGCTAATCCCCGGGATTTTCTGCTCCTTCATCCACTCGTCGAGGGATTTCACCGCGCAGTTGTGGCTGTATTCCCCGCACAACTCCGATACTACCAGCGCCGTCGCGTGGATTTTATCCGACTCGAATCCCTCGCCGTTTTCCGTGCCGCCTCCAATCCCGTAGTTTCCCACAAGCGGGTAAGTCAGGCACAGTATTTGCCCGCGATACGACGGGTCGGTCAGGGACTGGGGGTAGCCCACCATTGCGGTGTTGAACACGACTTCCCCGCTGACGCTAGAGCCGTATCCAAAACTGGTTCCGGGAAAAACAGAGCCGTCCTCCAAAATTAGTTTCGCGTTTTTTTCCACAGTCTTCCCAAAAACATTTTTTAGAACGCGCAAGCTTAAAAACATTATCTAAAAAATTCCCGCTGTTTAGTCCTGTAATTATTTCCCGGTTGCATGTATTTCATTGATTCGTCACCAGTTGAATAGGTTTTTGGTCAAGCCAAACACGTGCTCTGGCTTCAGCCGATGCACGTACGCCTCGCTAGGCGTGTGCAAGCCATCTT
>JACRGG010000084.1 GCA_016217775.1 Microcaldota archaeon | reverse complement strand
TCCATCGATTGTCGAGCAAATCGAGTTTAAGAAAGTGGACATTGACTACGTTCTAGTCGCGGAGAAAAACGCCATCTTCGACAGGTTGAACGAGGACGAGTACTGGCGGAAAAACAAGTGCCTCTTAATGACTACCGCGGGACAGGCGGCGCGCGGAACGCGCAGGCTCTTGCAGAGAATCTCGACTGAACTAAAACTCCCGATTTACTGCCTTACGGATGCCGACCCGTACGGGTGGTATATCTACTCTACTATGAAGTACGGCTCGATGGCTCTCGCGCACGAGTCCGAGCGCCTCGGGTGTAAGGAAATGAAGTTTTTGGGAATGAGCATTACCGACATCGAGAACTACGACTTGACTAAAGTGACGATTAAGGCGAAAGACGTTGACATCAAGCGCGCGGAGGAAATCAAGGGCTACGCGTGGTTTAAGACGAAAGAGTGGCAGGCGGAGATAAACAAGTTTTTGGAGAAGAAAATCAAGGCGGAAATCCAGTCGCTATCGAGCAAGAACCTGCAGTACATCTCCACGACATACTTGCCGAAGAAAATCAAGGAAGAAGACTTCCTGCCGTGAACTTTTTTTTTGAATAAGCAAGGTAATCTTATGAAAAAAATTCCAGTAGAACACATCAGCGCTAGGGAACGCGCGGAATTAGACTATCTTCTCAAACAAGCGAAGCGAAAAAGTTATTCTTGGCGCAGCCTTAAACTGCTTGCTCGCCACTCTCGTAGTTAGCCATTTAAAACCATGTAACCAAAAAAACTATTGCCAGTAAAATGCCTTGGTAGCTCAGCTGGTAGAGCATCTGACTGTTAAAAAAATTCTTTTCCACAAAAGAGTTTTTCACTGAAATCAGAGGGTCGAAGGTTCGAGTCCTTCCCAAGGCGCTGAGCCCCTTTTCTTTAGCAAAGAAAAGGCCCGTTGGGTTGAAAAGAAACCAATAGTTTTCCCTTGAAACCCCTTGGGTTCGCAACCCCTTCCTTGAAAAATACTCTTGAGTTCACAACCCCTTCTTTTTAGCAAAGAAAAGGCGCGTTGGGTTGGAAAGAAATTCGCCTGTGCCTAGCTTTTTTTGTGGATGCGCGCTCCGCGTGCAATTGGAATTGATTAAAAACCAGTTTACTTATTGCTTTACTTAAGCCAAGCGGTTTTTTTCTCAAGGAAAGGGTTGATTGCTTTAAATGATTCAAAACGTGTTTGTCATAGGCGCTACGGGAAAAGTGGGGAGCGCGGCAGTCAAGCAAATTCTGGACAAGGACGTTGATCCGGTCAAGCACGACAACCCGACTCGAATAGCCGGCGTCGCGTCGAGCGAAAGCTACTTGTTTTCGCCAAACGGGTTGGGCAGGCAAGAGTGCCTGGATTTTGCTGAAAAAAAGGCGGGTTCCAACAGCGGCGGCAGGCAATATGGGGACTTGCTTGAATTGCTGCAAGTTGTTTCCAAAGCGGGCATTGGCGTTGTTTTCGTCGACGCCACCGCCCTGCACGACCTAAAGTTCCACAAGGCGGTGAGCCAAGCGAAGGGCCTTGGAATGGTTACCGCAAACAAGCTTCCGCTAGTCGACTGCTCTTTTGCTGAATTCGAGGAATTGACGCACTCCCCGTCTTCCTACGGCTACCGCTGTTCGGTGATGGCGGGCGCGGAGTCGGTCAGCTTGCTTCAGGACTTGCGCGACGTTTCAGACCCGATTCACTCGCTGTCCGGGTGCTTTTCGGGAACCCTCGGCTTTATCTGCACGCAGTTGTCAAAAGAGCGGAAGCTCTCTGAAATAGTGGTTGAAGCCAAGGAAAAGGGCTACACCGAGCCGCACCCAAGAGACGACTTGAACGGAATGGACGTTTCAAGAAAACTGCTTATACTCGCCAGAACCGCGGGTTTTAACGTGAGCATGGGCGACGTCGCGCTTTCCCCGTTCATTCCCGAAAAGTATTTTGGCGAAGAAGACCCGCGCGCTTTCGCCGATTCGCTTAAGGAGCTTGACGAAGAATTCCTGCAGAGAATCAGGCAAGCAAAAGAAAGCGGCTTGGTGCTCCGATACGTGGCGCAATTAAACGTAGCCGGCGGCAAGCCAAGCTTGTCGGTTTCCTTAAAAGAAGTCCCAAAGGACGGCCCGCTAGGCTCGCTAAACGGCACTTCAAACAAGATTACCGTAATTTCAGGCGCTTACCCAGCAAACAGCCCGTACGTTGTTGAAGCCCCCGGAGCGGGTTTGGAAGTCACCGCGCAAAACATCAGGCGCGACCTCCTCGCGCAGCTGCAGGGAAGAAAAATACTCTAAAACCAGCCTGCTTTAAATATTGCGACCGGGTTATATTCTCAGGTGGTTTTTAATGCAGCAAATGGGCGGAATGTGCACGAACGTGTCTGGGCTACTCGTATTCTTGTCGGGAGTATCCTTCCTCGGCTTGTGGGGCAGTTACTTGAATTCAATGACTGCGCACTTGATTAGCGGAGTGCTGCTATCGTTGTTTGGCCTGGGGCTTTTAATGCACGCGAACAACTTGTGCCCGAATTGCAAGATAGTAAAGTAATTTTTTTCTTTTCCCTTGTTTTTTTATTTCTCTTACTCCCCTTATTTTTTTTGCTCTAGCGCGCAGCCAAGCCCTTTTTGTCCCAAAAACGCTTTAAATCAAAGCTTTTTTGTCCCAAAAATCCTTTATAATCCGTTCTCCACCTTTTTTCCAAGGTGTTTTGAATGAAGGGTTTTTTCGCGTTTGGGCTGGTCTTGCTTTTGCTTCTAGCGCCAGTATTGACTGCACAGGCAATCGCTTCTTGCTCGACTGCAATTACTGAAAACGCGGTTTTAGCAAATGACGTTAATTACGCCGGCAGCGGCTCTTGCCTTTCGTTTGGAGCCAGTAACGTAACCTTGGATTGCGAGGGGAAGAAGATTACGGGCACGGGCGCTTACCCGCAAATAGGCGTTTTTGCATCAGCGGTTAAGAACATTACGGTAAAAAACTGCGTGATAGACGGCTTTTACCAAGGAATCTCGCTTAATTTCACGAACGACTCGATTGTTTTCGCAAACGTTGTTGAAAACAATTATTTTGGAATCCAAGTATCGTCAAGCAACGGCAATAATATTTCATCAAACACGATAAACGAAAGCCTGGTTGGAGTAAACGTAAGCGTTGGAGTAGACTCGAATTACGTCGGCTCGGCAAACAACTACCTTGGCAGCAACACTATCGTCAACTCTTCTGACTTGGGCTTGTTCATCGACCCGATTAGCGGTTCTACCCGCGTTTACTCGAATTACGTGTGCAGCGACTTGGCGTACGACGACATTGTCTCCTACTCGTTTACAAGCGGACGCTCTAACAGCGGGGACTTCAACACTTGCGACGTTTCAAGCGGATACAACGACACGGGCGTAACAGGCTGCACAAGCACTTGCGGCGTTGTTCCAATGCCTACGCCGACTCCAACTCCTACTGCAACTCCAAGTCCTAGCCCGACGCCAACGCCTACTCCTGATGTTTCATTGTTGTATGTCGGTGGTTGGTTTACTGATGTTGCCGGGGTTGTAGTAGAGAGTGTTGCTGGAATAACAGCTAGTGGTCAAGTTCAGCCGGTTGGAAGCGGTTTAGGCGGTGTTGTCAATTCCTTGGTTGTTTTTGATGGGGAGTTGTACGCCGGCGGTCAATTTTATTCCAGTGGCGGCGTTGCCTTGAATGGCGTTGCTCGTTTTGATTCTGTTTCAAGTAGTTGGCAGCCGGTTGGAAGCGGTTTTAATGGTCAAGTGCTTTCCTTGGTTGTTTTCAACGGGGAGTTGTACGCCGGCGGTGAATTTTCCGCCAGTGGCGGCGTTGCCTTGAATGGCGTTGCTCGTTTTGATTCTGTTTCAAGTAGTTGGCAGCCGGTTGGAAGCGGGGTCTCAAG
>JACRGG010000076.1 GCA_016217775.1 Microcaldota archaeon | reverse complement strand
CTGACGCAGCAGCCGAAGATGGGATTCTCGATCCCGCTCGGCGATTGGCTGCGCGGCGTTGATTGCGTTCCTGTTCTATAACTGGAGTCCCGCAAAAATGTTTCCGGGCGATTCGCTGACTTACTTTAGCGGCGCGATGTTCGTCTCCGCAGTGATTATCGGAAACGTCGAGAAGTTCGGGATACTGATTTTCACCCCGTGGATGATAGAGGCCGTCCTGAAATTGCGCGGGTGGTTCAAGGTGAGAAGCTACGGCGACTTGCAAAAAGGCGGGTGGATAAAAGCGCCTTACGAAAAGGTTTACTCGCTCACTCACTTGGCGATGAAGTTAAACCAGCGCCTGGGCTTGTACTGGAATGAAGCCAAGGTTGTAGGCGCGCTCATCGCGTTTGAAGCAGCCGTAGTACTGGCAAGCGCGGTTTTGGTAAAGCCAGCGTAATAAATAAGGCTAATTATTTTTTCTTGCGCAGTTTTTTCAGTTCTTCAAGAATTTGTTTTTGCTGCTGGAAGTTTTTTTGCCACAGCACGCTGCGCTTTGAGTACTCCTCTTCGGTCTGCTGCTGTTGCTTGACTACCGTGTCGAGAAAGTACCCGACTATCCACACTCCGAGAAACGCGAGGGGAAGGGAAATGATGAGCAAGTCGGTGATTTTGCCCACGCCGAAATAGGATTTGAGGGTTTGGCTCGCTGTGATGACTAAGAGCGCGAAGTTGACGAAAGCGAGCAGCTGCAGGCCGAGGTCAAAGCGGTATTTTTGCGAGTAGAAGCCGGTGCGCAGTTTCTTAAGCAATTCGTTTGCCACGAGAAGCTAACGGCGGGATTGGCTAAAAAGGTTTTGGAAAGAAAAAAAAAAGGCATTAAGCCCGCGCATCAACTGGAGTTTGCCGAAGAGCTTGCGCTTGAGTTGCCAGACGAGTTTGCGGCAGAGTTTGCCGTTAAGCCCCCAGTCGAGTTTTCCGAAGCGCCTGCAGTTGAGTTAATGCTAGGGTTCGAGGAATCGATTGCAATAGTTTCGTTTAGCTGCTGGGGCTCGGTTGCCGCACTCTCGTTTTGCGCGGTTGGCTTAAAGTTTGTTCCGGGGGTTATCTGGAATATCTTGACTTCGCTTCGCGCAGAGCGGTACGCTAATGTTGTCCCCGGAAGTTTTTCAAAGAAGTACAATCGCGTGAACGCCGAGTAGAAAACGCGGCTGTCAATCCCGACGTACGTCAAATCGGGGTTGGTGTTGATGAACTGGTTTTGCGAGTACGGGAACAAGTACGCGGTTTGGTTGTCCAAATTATTCCCGTCAATGGGGTCGCGGCCCGCCAGCGCGAATTTCCTCGAGTAATTTTCTATAAACGTGTTAGTGCGCGGGTCGAGGAGGAAGTACTGGTCCTTCGCGAGGCAGTACGTAGCGCCCGTGAGGCTGCTTTTAAGCGCGGGCATTGGAAAAGGCGCGACGGTACTCGGGCAGTTGCCTTGGTTGGTAAGCATCTCAAAGTAATGCTCGGCCTCGTACTTGCTTTGGCCCGGGTAATTAGTTCTTGGAATCTCTGGTTCAACCTCGCATAAGGGAGACTGTTCCTTGGAGCACGAGCCGCTTAGGAACACAAGCGCCCCCCACTTTTGCACCAGCTGCGCGTCGACTAGGATGTGCGTCGCCTGGTGGTAGTTGGTCGTGTACTCCAAGTCATCGGGGTGTCCGTCGACAAACGAGCGCGCGACTTCCTGGTCAAAGCCAGGGTAGACGTTGCCCGGGTCGAGCACGCTCTGGGTTTCGCCGAAAAAGACGGTCCAATGCCCGTAGTCCCACCAGCTTAAAACGCGGCAGTCGTAGCCGTAGGACTTGATGCAGTTTTCCTTAGTCATATCCGGGTTAGCGGTTTCGTTAGCCATCCACGCGTACGAGTCGAGCCAGTCGCTTGAAATGCGCGAGTAGGAAAGCGAGTTCATCGCGGGCTGCACCGTGGTTGCCTGGCCCATCACGGCGAAAAACGAGATTAAGTAAATTATCGCGAGGCCGGAGTACCGCAAGTACTTGCGGTTATCCTCGGAGAAAAACGCGTTAAGCAATTCGACTAGCTTGAGGAGAAGCACCGCGACTAGCACGAATGCGAGGACGAGGGAGAACGCGAGGTGGACTATGTACTTGGATTTGTTCAAGCCAATGTAGGAAACAGGGATTACGGCGAGCAGGAGGAACAAAAACAAGTCGTTGTTTTTCTTAGTCAAGACAGAGTGGACGAATACCGCGAGTATGGCGAGTATCAAAAGCATAAACAAGTTGCCGTGGGTGATGAAGTCTACCAGCGAGGAGTAATCCGCGGACAAGCCGGCGGTCAAGTCTTTTATCACGGATGTTACCACCGACTGGACTAGGGTTGCGAGGCCGAGCAGGACGACCAGGAAAGCCGCGGCGTACTTATTTCGGTCTTGCTTGGAGAGGAACAAGTCGGCGGCCAAGTAAAGAACTAAGAGAATCATCCCGATTGGAAGCAGGAGATTCGGGTTTAGGTAGCCAAACGACGAGAAGAAAATGCCTTCCGAAGTCGCGCTTTCCTCCTGAACCGTTTTAAGCAATGGGCTGCCTGCCTTGGCGATTCCGGCAGCTTGGTTCGCGAACCCCAGGATGCGCGCGCCAAACGGGAGGAGGAACAGCAGGACTAGGCCGACGAGGAGAACGGCGGCGAGGGCAATGCCCCGGTTTTTCTGGCTGTTGACGAAACTTTTTGCAAAAGAAAGCGAGTTGACTGCGTATAGGACGGCTTGAAGCGCGAGGACTAACAGCAGGATTAAAACCGCGCTTGGAAAATCAAGGAAGCTAGTCCGCAGTGACATTGACGACGCGAGCCACCCGAAGGCCGCCCCGCCGACCGCGAGAACATTGACGAGGAAGTAGTCCTTGTCCAAGTAATTGCCCCAAAACGCGAGGATGGACTGCAGTGCTATCACCGCGGCGAGGACGAAAAACGGCCACACGTAGTGCGCGGACGAAAGCTGTGCGAAGGCCATTACGAGAAACAGTATCGCGCCAAGGAACAAGTCTTTTTTCTGCAGGCTGATGTAGTAAAGCGCAAAGGACGCTATTGCCATAAACAATCCTAGGGGGGCCAACTCGGATACTCCCGCCGATGTTTTAATCAGCAATTGCGGGGTTGAGGCGAACAGCGCTGCGGCAACCACGCCAATCCACTCGTTTGAAATGCGCTTGGCGAGCAAAAACGCGAAGAAAGACATGAACGCGCCAAACAGGGCGGGGTAGAGTTGCGAAGCGGCGACAATCAACTCCTTGGAGTACGGCGCGGAGGAAAAGAATTGGTAGACTAAAAACCAAGAGCCGGTAATGTAGTGGAGGAGGGGGAACGAGCCGAACACGCGGGCTTGCGGGAAGTAAACTTCGGTTGTCTGCGCGGGAATCGCCCCGTTTTTCACGAGCAAGTCGGTGACGTGAGAGTAGTAGATTGGGTCGAACTCGAAGAAGTTGAACGCGGTTGAAGTAGCCGAACGCGCCCAAAAGGCGATTATCAAAACTAGAATCAAGGCGAGGTAGGCGGCGTTGCGCTGAAGAAACGAAATCAAGTCGTCCTTGTCCGTGACTTTTTTAGAAACGCGGTGCTTTAAGCGCGTGAACGAGCCGGGGTGGTAGAAGACTAGGCCAAGCACTCCCGCCAGGATTAATAAAAGCGAGTTGGCGATTACCAGGACGGCGCTTAACTTGATTCCAAGCAAGAGATACTCAAGGAGGGAGAGGAGCGCGACTAGGGGAATGCTTAGGATGGCGCCGAGCAGTAGTTTCTCCAAAAACGGGTAATCGCGGTTTTTCAGCGCGAAAAACGCCAATAGAATGCCCGGGAGGCAAAACAATATTATTGAGAAGAACACTCCGATTAATTCGTTTAACACAAAAATTCACCCATTCTCCGAGAATTGAAATAGCAACTAGAAACTTAGATTAACCGCGG
>JACRGG010000080.1 GCA_016217775.1 Microcaldota archaeon | reverse complement strand
TTGGAAACGGCCCTACTCCCGCAAACAGCGCGAGTATCCGCTCGTTTTTCTTCACCAAGCCGGCGATTCGCTCGCGCTCGTGCGACAATCTGACGGAGAAGTAGACTTTCGCCGGGTCGAACAAGAGTTGGCACTTGCTTTCCCTATAGGTAGTCTCGGTTTTTTTCCTCCCGGCCAAGTGCGCGAGTTTTCTCACGCGGTACTCGCCTTGCATCGCACTCGCTTTTTTCACTACGGATTTAACATTGTGGTGAACGTTGAGGAGGGCTTGCCCGATTATCTTCTGTTTTTTCACCAACTCTTCGGGAATTTCGAGTATCGCAACGTCGCCAATCAAGTCAAACGAAGTGACGACCAGGCTTAATTCTTTTCGGGATAGTTTTCCGCTGGCCTTAAGCTCCTCGATTAAGGAAGTCGAATGCCTTTTTTCAAAAAAAGCTTTCACAAAAGAGTGGGGGAAAGGAAATTTTATTTTTTTCTCAATTGGGAGTACGAGAGAATCGCCTAGCTTGGTAAAATCAAGTCCTTTGGCCAACGCGCTTTTTGCCAGCAGGAGCTGCTTTGCCTCCTGCGCGCGCTCAAGCCCGACTTTTACCCCCGAGTTTTCCTGCTTCACTTCCTGCCCGCCCTATTAGTTAAGGTAATAAAAGCGCGCGGTGAATTAAAAATAGTGTTTTTCAGATGGGCGATTTTATTGACGAGTTTTTCATCCAGCCCCTCGCCAACCCTAGTTCGGTCGCGCCTTACAATTGGGTGAACACCCTCGTTTTTGCCGGCATTGCATTGTTCGCGATTTACGTAATCTACGCTTTCTTGGAAAGGAAAAAAGTCGCGGTCGACGAGGGGTTCCTAAAGACAATCCTCGCTTTCACGTTGTTTGGCGGCGCGCTTCGGGTTGTCGTGGACGCGCAGATTCTGCCGAGGCAAGTAAGCGTTTTCGGCCTTACCGCGTACCCGTTCGTCACCCCGCTGATTTACGTGCTGATTTTCCTCCTGCTCGCGCTCACCACGATTGTTTTCTACAAACTCGAGCGCGGCTTCACCAAGGAGTTTTACAAGAAAACTTTTCTCGCGGGATTGCTGCTCGCGCTGATTTGCCTGATTCCATTAGCGTTCTTGTTCAAGAACTTCCTCGCGCTGCTGCCCATTCTAGTTGCCGGAGTTGTCGTCTGGCTTGACGAGCTGATAGCGGGCTGGCGCAGCGCAAAAAACTCTTTGTTCGAGCGCCTCGCGGTATTCGGCCAAGTCCTTGACGGCGCGGCGACTTTCGTCGGCGTCACGTTTTTCGGCTACTCCGAGCAGCACGTTGTGGGCAACATCTTGTTTGGCTTGGGAACGCCGGCATTGTTTCTGCTAGTTAAAATCGCGGTCGTGCTGGCAATAGTCGAGTACTTGCGCGCGGAGAAAAACTCGCGTGAGAAAAACTTCGTGCTCACAGTCATTATGATAGTCGGCCTCGCCCCGGGGCTGCGCGACTTGCTGCGGATACTCGCGGGAGTTTAAAACAGGACTTTCTTCAAAAAAAGTGTTTTAAACAACCGCCGTCAACTATTTTCTTATGCCAGTAGAAGAAGTGATGAGCGTTTTTGGGCACTTGCGGACGCCAAGAACGGCGTACAAGCGGCTTAAGGGCGGAAATTACGAGATTCAAGTAAAGCCGGAGATTGCGCCCCACATAGAAGGGCTTGGAAGCAAGCCGGGCGGAGTGTTCGAGTTGAAAAAAGAGAACGGCGATACGCTCATAATCCACACTGGAAGGAAGAAAGAGAACGACTTGCCTAAAGACCCGATGGAGATAGCAAAATTTCATCGAGACGGGAACGGAAATTTTTTCGTAACGCTGCTTGGGCTCAAGCACCACCACGAGAGGCAAATCCAGTTGGCTAACCACCTGCACGTGCTTGTTTATCCGCTCGACGAACACATTAGGGAATTAAAGGCGGCATTTAATGAAATAAGCGATACTAGCCGGAAAACCCCGTTTGCCGCCAGCGGCGGGGTTGAAAAAATACTGGACCCCCTTCTCGTCGGGGAATTCGGCGAGTTTACAAAAAACGGGAACAGCATTTTTCACTTCCAGCACTACATAACCAACGGCGGGAAAGGGCGAACGACTTTCGTGTTTCACGAAAAGCCAACGCAGGGCAAGCCCGCCCCGCTGCTGGCGGTAATTATCAACAAGGAAACACTGATGCTCCTTTCCCGCGGGGAAAAAGATTATAAAACGTCGCTAACGCTTGCCAAGTACTTGCAGGGATTCAAAAACCTCGCGCAAACAAGGCGCGCTTTTGAAGAACTGGGGGAAACTCGGATTAAAAACGGGAAGCTAGTCACGTGGCTAAACAGCGCCGTAGTTCAAAACATTAACGACAAGCATAAAAATGAAAAAAGCGCGTTCACGCTAGGGCATAATGGGAATAGCATTAGTATACTGCATACGGAAAACTTGGCTGGAAATAAAAAAATAGTTACTGAAATCGGGCGGATTAAATACGGGGTTTTCTCGGCAGACGTTGCCGGCAACCACGAGAAGCTAATAGAATTTTCCAAGTACCTGCACGCTTTGGCGACGAGATAACGCTATAGCAAACCAAGAACGCCTTCCGAGATTTTTCTTGGTTTGCTAGACTGCAAAACGCGGTTAACTGTCGGATTACTTTCGCGTTTTGCTGTAGGCGGGTTATTTCCCGGATTTGGCTGAAACTTTTTTTACTTTCGGGAAATTAGTCTGCTCATCCAAGCCGGTTTTCAGCTCGACGCCGAATTTTCTTGCCCACGCGCGAAAGTCGATGATGCGGTTAATCTGTGCTTTCTCGTCGCGGCACAATAATACTACGCGGCTTGGAGCGTGCTCGACGCAGTAAATATATCCTGTTTCTTTCGCTAGTTGTTTCGCAAAATCGCGGATTTGGCCCAGTAACGGCATTCCCTTTACTCCAATCCGCTCGCGTGCCCCGCCGACCGCCATAAACGCCTTGACTTCAACGTACGCGGGTTGGCCACGCTTGATTAACGCCGCGTACTCCTTGACGTGGCTGAAATTCCATTCGTTTACTAACGTCATCCGCAAAACCGTTCGATTAGATTCTTTTACTTTGGCTAGAAAATCGAGCGAGCCGTTGTAGCGCTGCCAGTAATTTTCTATCATCGGCACGTTGGTTTTCTTGTAGCTCTCCTCGTCGAACGCGCTTAAGGAGAGGTAAAGCTGGGTTGGCATCGCGTTTTTATCCAAGAGCTCCTGCAAAACATTTGGGAAGCTCCCGTTAGTCACTAGGAACGTGCTCATTCCGTGCGCGTGGTAGTGCCGTATCATTTCCGCAATTTGGGGATACATAGTCGGCTCGCCGGCGAGGCTAATGGCAACGTGCCACGGCTCTTGCGCCTCAAGCCAGCGGGATTTGACTGTCTTCTCGAAACCCGGCAGGCCGTTTAAGAGCTTTCTCTGCGCGTAAACCGATTCTTCAACAATTTCGCCGGGGGTATCTACTCCGCCTCGCCAGGTTTTT
>JACRGG010000078.1 GCA_016217775.1 Microcaldota archaeon | reverse complement strand
TCGCGCTTAACACTACGTTTGAAGTCGTCGGGTAAATCGTTCCGCCAGGGGAGTACGCCAAGCTGGTAATATCGGGGGCTGTAACGTCCGCGGTAAATGATGACGGGGAGGTCGTAGTAGTCTGGCCCGCGTTGTCGGTTGCCGACAGCGAGTACAAGTACTGCCCGTCAGTTTCTACAGAGAATTGCGCAGTGCAGCTGTACGAAGGGCCGCTGGTGACTGTGCAAGGCACGCTGGCTCCCGCAGTCAAAGGAGTGCAAGCCAATGACGTCGCAGAACCGCCGAATGGAGTGTAGCTAAACGAGAGGGATGAAAGCGCGACGTCATCGCAGACAACCGCGTTAAGGGTAACAACGGCGTTATCCGGGCCGAACGGGTCGTCGTTAGGAGTCCTTGAGAATGAAATGATGTTTGGAAAGCCTGAAGCCGCTATGCTCTCCTGGTGCGTGCGCGTAACAGAATGCAGAGTTGGAAGGGCGTTGTCGATTGCAGTCGCGCTGAAGGAATACGTGCCTTGCACGGCTGAATCAAAGTGAACGGTGCAAACAAATTCAAAATCAGCCGGGTTTGAGTCAACGCAAGTGGCCGGAGTTGATGAACCCCCGGGAATTGAATAAGAGACGACCAGCGAATTGATTTTTCCAGCCTCGTCGCCAAAGACTGCCTTGTCGTCATCCGCGGTTATAGTAACGTCAAACGGCTGGCCGGAAAGAATGCCGGAGGTTGAAGAAAAGGAAATAATCGGGTCTAGAACGTCCGCTGCAGTCACTGAAAACGACTGGAGCTGCGGCGAGCTTGTCGGCGCAGTCGGGTTCGCTATGTTGTTCGCGGAGTCCTTTGCCTCGGCGTACCAATAAGATGTTCCGCCAATTAACTTGCCGTCTAGCGAGTTTACGCCACTTGAATCGGTTTGGCAAGCGCCTCCAACCGGGCTGGTGCAAGTCTTTAGTAAAGAATAAGTCGAATCGCCTTGCTTCTTGTAATAGATTTTCACGTAGGAAATAGTGTTTTCAGCATCCGTTGCGGTTGCGCTTAACTGCACTCCAGTCGTGCTAGAGTAAATAGTCCCAGCCGGAGTAACCGAGAAACTCGAAACGCTTGGCGGGTTTGAATCCGGGTTTGATGCGGAAAACGAAATTGGGTCAGCAGTGCTGGACAACCCCTGCCCGTTAGTGGCAACCGCGGAAACAGAGTACTGGCCGGCTAGGGATGGAGTAAACGTTTTAGCGCAGGGCGAGGAAGAGCAGGAGCCTAGGGAAGTGCTCGGCCCGCCACCGATGGAATAACTTAATGCGATTGACGAAATCCCGGTTTGCGCGTCCGACGCGGTCGCCTCA
Organism: Microcaldota archaeon; assembly: GCA_016217775.1. Taxonomy (GTDB): domain Archaea; phylum Micrarchaeota; class Micrarchaeia; order Norongarragalinales; family UBA97; genus JACRGG01. The sequence continues at coordinate 5,743 of JACRGG010000078.1, read as the reverse complement.
ACAGTAACTTCCTGCCCGGTCAAAACGCTTCCAGCCGGACTGGTTTTAGCAACTGAAACAAGTGGTGGAGTCAAATCAGTTGGAGGCGCGACGCAAGCACTCGCTTGCCCGACTTGCCCGCACACTTGCGGAAGCGGGCAATTATCATCAGTTTGGCAAGGAATCACCGTGACGGTGGGCGCGGGAGTTGCAGTGCAAGCAGCCGGGGTGGGAGCATCAGGACAATATTGCCCAATTGAACAATCCGCGTCCAGCGCGCAATCCTGCGAGTCCCCAGACGGCGTTGGAGTAGGAGTGCCCACAAAACAAGTGCTGCCCGAGCAATAACCGCTTTGGCACTCCGAATCAATCGTGCAAGGAACCGCGGTTGGAGTGGGAATAGGAGAAGCGCACGAGCCCGGGGAGGAAACGGTTGCCGGACAGTAAGCGTCAGGCAAGCACTCTGAATCCAAGATGCACTGGTCCCCGTCAATAGCAGGCGGAACGCCAGTCTGCGAGCAGAAAGAACCAGAGCAGTAAGAGCCCGCGCCGCACTCAAAGTCAAGCGCGCACGGCTTGGCGGCGCACAAGTTCAGCGGACTGCAGTAAGTGCTCGCGCTGCACTGCGAGTCGACAACGCAAGTTACAGGCGGGGGAGTCGGGGTTACGGAAGGGGGAATCGCGCACACCCCGGTTTGCGAACCGCTAGTGGCTTGCGAGCAAATCAAGCCCGACTCGCAGTCAACATCATAAACACAGGAACCGCCGTTAGGGTTTGGGGGAATTATTTGAACAGCGCTTGTCGCCTCGCAAACCCCGTAAGAGCAAATCTCGCCGGTCGAGCACTGCGAGTCAAGCGCGCAAACCGCGTTGGGGTTGCTCGCCGCGACGGTGAACGAAAATTCCTGCGAAGCAACGAAATCAGTTGCAATCGAGTGCGCGCTAATCGTGAGCGAGTGCACGCCGTTGTCAAGCAACACCCCGGCTTGAAGCAAGTTGATTGAAAAATCAAGGTTGTTACTAGTCTGCACGAAGTTAACCACGTTAATTGGAGTCGAGAATAATAGCGCGGAGTCGATTACTGAAGGCTGGCTTAATGAAAAAACGAGTGTTGGAGAACTGGAGCCGAAAGTCTGGCCGTTAAACCCGGTTGAAGTGAAGACAAGCTGCTCCTCGCAGTAACCCCCAGTCTGCGGAGTTGGGAGGTCAAAGCAAAACTGCGTGGCAGTACAGTCAGAGTCCGCAATGCAAGCGGTTGCAGGAGGGGAGGGCACGGGAAGGATTACCGCAGGCGTTTGGCAAGTCCCCCCGAATTGCCCAGGCGTTGATTCCTGGCATTCAAGCGGGCTCGTGCAGTCGGAGTCAAAATTGCAGTCGGAACCAGTGACTCCTGGAGGGGAAATTGGTGTTGCGGAAGGAGTCGGAGAGCCTAAAGGCACGCAGGAATTAGACGAGCAAAACCCGGAGCCCGGAGTACACTGCGAATCCGAATTGCACGGCTTGTTCGAGCAGACGCTGTTAGAGCAGTACCCAGTCGTGGCCGCGCAATCAGAATCGAGCGAGCATTGGACTCCCGCGGAAGTGGACTGCGGCTGGACTCCAGCGACGATGTCCTCGAGAGTCTGGAAAAAATCGGCGCTTGATTGGTTGATTTGCTGCCCGCTTCGGGAAATCACTCCAGTGCGCAAAAACGTTACGACTAGCACTGCAAAAAGGATTACCGCCCCGGTAATCATAATAAACTCTAAGGCAGTCTGTCCCCGACGCCTTTCCCCCACCGACATTAAATAAGCTTACTCAAAAAGGGTTTAATAAACAAACGGAAATTGGGAAAAAAGAAAAAAAGCAAAGCGATTAGAGCCATTCGGGCTATGGCATTAACTTGGCCATTAGTCCCACAGCACCCAACTCCAAAGCGTTCCACCCCGCTTGCGAGATGATTACAACCCCCAAAAAACAGCTTATCAGCCATTTTGTTAGTCACACTAAACAAAATAATAGCTATTTTGTCATTTTCAAGTGACAAAACGAAAGAAATATAAATATTGCCGAACTTAACTAAGTTATGTATGAAGAAGCCGCAGTCGTAATGGAGCGAGCGAGCCCTTGGTGGACTACTGGCGCAGTTGACAAACCGGAGTTAGGCGTGGCTAGGCCGGCATACCTTAAGGACATCCTGCACGAGCTGGATTCAGAGATGATACTAGTACTCACGGGAATACGCCGTTGCGGCAAAACAACTTTAGTAAAACAAGCGATTCAAAAGCTAGTAGAAAAAGGGGTTAACCCTAAGCAAATCCTCTACTTGTCGCTAGAGGCGTTTGAGGTTAAGCAGGCGTTTAAGTCAATAACTGAAATCGCCGATGCCTTCTCGACAATAGCCGGCGGGGGGAAACTCTATCTTTTTCTTGATGAAGTCCATTATTTCCAGGACTGGGAAACGCAAGTCAAGACTGTCTTCGACCGTTTCAAGAAGCGGATGAAAATAGTTGTCTCCGGCTCTTCGGCAACGCTTCTTAAAAGCAAGAAGGCTACGGCGCTAACCGGCAGGAATGTTCCAATTACCGTATTCCCGTTCTCGTTTTGCGAGTTTGTGAGCCTGAAAAACCCGAATCTTCCCGCCCCAAAAGATTCATTCGGGGAGAATAATAAAATATTTTCGCAGCACCGCGATTCTATTGAGAAAATGCTGTACGAGTACCTCGCCTACGGCGGCTTTCCGCAGATATGCACTACGGCGGACGCGGCGGACAAGAAAAAATACCTTCAAATCTCATTTGATGACATTATATTCAAGGACGTAACGAAAGTTTGGGAGATTAAAGACGTTAACGCCATAAGCAACCTCGCGCTTTACCTCCTCCAAAGCAATTGCATCACCCAGCGGTTTAGCTACCGCAAGATTTCCGCGGCTAATGAAATGGACATCAATACGGCAATGAATTACGCCGGCTACCTTAACTTTTGCTACCTCTTTTTTTTCACCGAGTTTTATTCAAAGAGCTTGGCGAACAGGTTCAGGAAAGAAAAAAAAGTGTTTACTATCGACACTGGCTTGAGCAACGCCCGGTTTCCAACCGATAATTTCGGCCCTCTTGCCGAAAATGCTGTGTTTCTCCAGCTTCTCAGAACCGGCAGAAATGCCTTCTACTGGAAAAACAATCACGAAGTCGACTTGGTAACCCAAGAATTCGGCAAGCAACCCCTGCCCATTGAAGTCAAGTACCAAAACGAGATTAACAAAGAGGACTTCAAGGGGCTTAACTCGTTCTTCAAGCACTTTGACAAAGCAAACCGCGGGATTATGGTCACGAAAAACAAGTTCGAAACGGTTAAAACAAAGGACGGGCAGGCAATCCAACTCGTCCCCCTGTGGCTATTCCTCCTCTCATTCCAAAGCGGATACAATGAAAGGCAAGAATATTTGAGCACTCCGCTTGGCCATCAAGTCGCGTAATACGACAAGCCCGCGCCGCCAAAAGACGCGCCGGGAGCCGCCCAAGCGTTTCCAGTCACTTTGCTGCTGCACGTGTTCCCGCCACTCCCCACATAATGCTGCTTTCTCCGGCTCGCATAATTCCCTGTTGTAAACAATCAAGCCGCGCAAGAACCCGGAGGTCAACCCCCCCCGCCTACAGCCATTTTGCCCGCAGGGGCAAAAAAACAACCGCAAACGCATTAAAAGCCTGCGGTTAGCAACCAATAGCGTTTTGTTTTTCTTTAAGTTAAAAAAAAATGCTTTGAGCATTTACCGCAAATCAAGCGCCGCAAAGCTCGTCTAGCTCCTTAATAGCCATAGTTCTTTTGCCGTATTTTTTAAAGTGCTTCGCCTCAATCGCAAGGATTTTCTTCACGTACTCCAAGCTTGCCTGCGCGTGCATAAAATCATCCAGCGGAGTTCATTTAATAGAATTCTCATCTCGTCGCGTTAACTAGCTGCCTGTAGGAATTGAGGCTGTCGTTTATTTTAGCCGAGCCCGGGGTGAAGATGTTCGAGCGCGCCATTACGACTAGTATGAGCGCAATCATTATCGCCCCGGCTACGAAAAGCATATACTCGATGGCGGTTTGGCCAAAATCGTCCATAATTAAGCAAAAGCACGGCTGGTTTAAAAAAACGAGGATAGCGGCCTCAATCCAAAAAAATTAAAGCATTCTCCCTCCTACTAATAACACTGTTTTTGGGGTTTTGGGTTTGGAAGTAAGCTTTTTGGGCCACTCGGCGTTTTTAATCAAGTTAGGCTCGAGCATTATCCTGACCGACCCGTGGCTCAACCCAAGCCCGCGGCAGGCGCAACGGCTAGTGCCGCCGTTCGCGACGCAGGAAAAAATCCGCGCCGCGGACTTCATATTATTGTCCCACGAGCACTTCGACCACGCGGACGCGTTTGACGTGAAGGCGATTGCCGAGCGCACCAACTGCCACGTGGTTGGGCCGAAGGAAACGCTTTCCCTAGCGAACATTAACCCGCGGCTTAAGACTCCGGTTGAGGAGGGCGACGAGTTTTCGCTAAACGGATTGGACTTTAAAATCGTGAAGGCGGTGCACCCGCAAAGCGTTAATCCAGTCGGCTTTATAGTGCGAGGCGGCGGGCAAAGCTTTTACTTCGCGGGGGACACGTACGATTATTATGAAATGACGGATTTTGGCGTCGACGTCGCGTTTTTGCCCATTGGCGGGAAGTACACAATGGATTTTATCGGCGCGATTAAAGCCGTGAAGCAAATGAAGCCAAAGTTCGTGGTTCCAATGCACTTTAACACCTTCAAGGAAATACAAGCCGACGAGCGCGAGTTTTGCAGGAGAATACGCGAGGGCACGAAGACAACCCCGGTCCTGCTCTCCCCCGGCGAGAAGGCTTCATTGTAAGGCAAAACAAGGAGCGCCTAGCAAAACAGCACTCAAACAAAAACTTAAAGTGAAATGCAATATGGACAGGCTCGTTGACAACAAAGGCGTTTTAATCAAGTTCATAGACGACTTCATTAAAGTGGTTGACGGGCAGAAAATAAGGTACGCCCTGGTTTCCGGAATCGTCGCGATACTTCACGGGCGCAGCCGCGGGACTGAAGACATTGACTTGATTATCGAGCGCATCAGCCGCGAGCTTTTTGAAAAACTGCACGCGGGCCTTGAAGCAAGCGGCTTTGAATGCATTCAGGGAAAAAACCCAGAGGCGCTTTACGAAGACTATCTCTTGGAAGACACGAGCATCAGGTACGTGCGCATTGGGGAATTCATTCCGGAAATGGAGTTGAAGCTCTCGAAAGACCCGCTTGACGAACAGCAATTGGATGAGCGGACGAGGCTTCCCGGCACTGGAACTGAATACTTTTTTTCAACCATTGAAACCAACATTGCCTTCAAGGAAGAGCTGCTTAAATCGCCTAAAGACCTGCAGGACTCCGAACACTTGAGGATGCTTTATTCCAAAGAAGTGGACGAGGGCAAAATCTCTCAAATAAAAGCATTAATAAGAAAATACAGGCTGAAAAATACTTGAGAAAGACTGGTTGGTGATTGAATATGGCTGACGAGAAAAACCGCGACGAGAGGGTGGCAAAGTGGGCTTTGTACTGCCGCAATAATATGAAAAAAGCCCTTGCGCAAACCCTTCCGTTCATTGACGACCAGCTGAAGATAGCAAACGAGTTCTACAAGCGCCTCGAGAAGGAAGAGGGCGGGAGGGAAAAAATAATGCAATTGAGGCGGCTGCGGTGGGAATCAGCCGATGCATAAAACACGCGCGCCGCTTTGCAAGCC
>JACRGG010000077.1 GCA_016217775.1 Microcaldota archaeon | reverse complement strand
CAATTGTGCAAAGCGAGCAGAGGGAATTAGTGCGTGGGCTTGGGGCGGCGCCTGGCCAAGCGTGCGGGGTTGCGAGGGTAATACTGGACCTAAAAGACTTGTACCAATTAAAGAAGGGAGAAATCCTCGTCACGGCAATGACTACCCCTGATTTCGTCTCTGCTATGAAGCGCGCGGCGGCAATAGTGACCGACGAGGGCGGCTCCACTTGCCACGCTGCTATAGTTTCCCGCGAGCTGGGCATTCCGTGCGTCGTGGGAACTCAAGGCGCTACCGGAATCATAAAGACGGGACAGTTAATCACGGTGGACGCGAATACGGGGTGCGTTTACGAAGGCAAGACTATTGAAGACAAACCGATTGCGCAAAAACAAATAGGGCCAATGGGATTAACAATTCAAGCCGCAGGCAAAATAATTACTGGGACGAAGATTTACGTAAACCTCGGAGAGCCAGACGGCGCGCAATCGTGCGCTGAAAAAAACGTTGACGGAGTGGGGCTGCTTCGCGCGGAGTTTATGATGGCCGAGTTTGGCAAGCACCCCAAGTTTTTGATTAAGGAAGGCCGCCAGCAGGAGTTCATTGACTATTTAGCTAAAGGCTTGCGCAAGTTCTGCTCGGCTTTCCAAGGAAGGCCGGTAATCTACCGCGCGTCGGACTTTCGCACCAACGAGTTTCGAAACCTCGAGGGCGGGGCCGAGTTCGAGCCGCACGAGGAGAATCCGATGATTGGATTCCGAGGGTGCTTTCGCTACGTGAAAGACCCGCAAGTGTTCAAACTCGAGCTTGAAGCGATTAAAACAGTTAGGGAAAAATTTGGTTTGAAAAACTTGTGGCTGATGATTCCATTCGTGCGAACGGTGCACGACTTTAAGCAAGTCAAGCAATTAGTCGAGGAATCAGGCTTGCATAATTCGCGTGACTTCAAGCTGGGAATAATGTGCGAAGTCCCCTCGACCGTAATACTCGCCGAAGAGTTTTGCAAGGCCGGCGCGCAGTTCTTCTCAATCGGCTCGAACGACTTGACTCAATTAACTCTCGGCGTTGACCGCGACTCGCCGGTTGTTGCAGAGGATTTCGACGAGCGCGACGAAAGCATTCTCCTCTCGATAAAGCGCGTGATAGACTCCTGCCACAAGCACAACGTCCCGGTTGGAATCTGCGGCCAAGCGCCAAGCGTCTACCCTGAGTTCGCGGAAAGACTCGTAGAGTTCGGCATTGACTCCATCTCCGTAAACCCTGACGTTATAGACAAGACTCGCGCTAATGTTGCAAGCGCGGAACAGCGAGTTTTGCTGAAAAAATCGCGCGAGAAAACCGGTTAAATGCGTCAAACCCGCGTTCTTACCCCACATTCACTCCTCAAAATGTGTGGTAATGGTTTCCCTCGTAGTTTTTAGGCATACATTTGCCTGCTTAAATGTGTGGTAAGCCTTATTAACTCGTTTTTCCATAATCTTTTTTATGAGGATTAGGCGCAAGGGAATCAACGGAAACCTCTATTACTACCTTGAGGAGTCCATTCGCCTCGAGCAGCCGCGAGTCTACTCCCTGTTCATCGGCAGCAAAGTCCCAGGAAAAAAAGAAGTGGGCGTGCTTGAGGAAAACCTCCTTGACCGAATTTACGCCGATGTCCTTGGCGGCCGCCGGCAAATCTATTTAGGAAAGCGCGAGCTGATTGAAGCCGAGAAAAAGCGGATTGCGCGCCAAAAAAAATTCGGTAAATTGTCTAAAGCCCAGCGCGGCGAGAAGGACGGGATTGACTGCGTTGACTTTGTTTACACTACCTTGTCAACCGAAGGCGTTCCGGTAACAAAGTCAGATGCCCTTCTTGCGTACGGGTTTTTCGAGAAAAACGTGCGGAGTGTGCGCGACGAGAATATCCGCGTGTCGCTGGATATGATTAGGGGGCTTCGGTTGGTTAAGGAAAGCAAGAAAGGAGTCTCGCTTGCTTTCATCTCCAAATTGCACGAGGCGATAATGGGGAGTTACCCGCAAAAAAATCCCGGGGCGCTGAGGAAAAAGCAGGCTTTTATTTACTTGAAGAGCTTCGAGAAAGTCGAGGAGATTTCCTTCCGCCCGTCCACGCCGCAAAATATTGAAAAAGAGCTGGAAGAACTGGTTTCTTGGTATAACGAGAACGTGGAGTCGCTTAACGCGATAGAATTGGCGGCGTTATTTCACCTGCGCTTTTACAAAATCCATCCTTTCGAGGACGGGAACAAGAGAGTTTCTAGACTGCTTTTGAACAAGGCGTTGTTTGACTGCGGCTACCCGCTGCTTAACGTCTCTAAAAACGCCGAGAAATACTTTGATTCCTTAATCCGCTGCGTGGAGAAAAACGCCGAAAAGCCATTCGCGCAATTCGTGCTAAACGAGTTTATTGAAAAAAAGCAATGACGGACCAAAATCCCCGAAATGCTTTACTAGTCTTTCACTATTGTCCCGGAGTGTTTTTGTCCTTTAATCGCCTTCTCGAGTTCGTCTAGGTTTCTTCCGGGGACAAAGTGAAGCTCGACATTGCTTCTAGCAGCTAGTTTTGACGCGACCAAGTCGAACACGAAATTAGTCCGCGCTTTCCGCGCATCGCCAATAGTGGCCAACTCGATTAGTTTTTGGTGAGTGATTTCCTCAAACTTCTTTGCCTTCGGGTCTTTCCTCGGGTCGGCGGAGTAAATTCCGTCGACATTGCTCGCGTTAATCAAGTGCGTAGCGCCAAGCCGTTCCGCTATTAGTATAGCGTCCGTGTCCGTAGTGATTCCCTCGAGCATTCCCGCGCCAACAGGCAAAAGCCCCTGTTTAAGCGCGTAAAACGTTTCGTCAAAATCAGTCACTACCTTCGGGTAAGCCTCGTCGCCAAGCACTGAAATAAGCAGCAGCGCGTTCATCCTAGTGCCGTCAATCGCTAGCCTGTCCGCAAAAAACTCGTTTCCAGTCAACTCCCTAACCGCGTTGGTGTAGTCCCTCGCGGTCTTCCCCCCGCCTACTATCACTACGAGCTTCTTCCCCTCTTTTTTCAGCTTCAAGAACAATTCGCACGCGCTTTTTACGACTTTCGTGTCAATCCCGTTCTCGTTGAACAACAAGCTTCCTCCCAACGAAATGACTATCGGCTTAGAACTAGCAGACAATTAAACCACCTAAAACAATGTTTCGCGCCCGCGGTTTAAAAACGCTTTCGTGGATTTGGTTTTGGCAAAACTGGCGTTAATTCGAGCTGATTTAAATAATGTTTACGAGTAAGGGTTTAGTTTTGTAGCTGGAAATAGTGGAAGCGGAAGTAGTAAGTTCTGGTTTTGTTTGATTATTGTGCTTGGTTTTTCCCGCGCCCAAGCGGTTTTGAGAATTTCGTTGGTTTGT
>JACRGG010000082.1 GCA_016217775.1 Microcaldota archaeon | reverse complement strand
TCTTTTACCCGCTTTATTTGCTCAAACGAGCTTGGAGCGATTATTGGAACGGCTTTTGAAAACGCGTGGTTTCTCGCCTTGACTAATTCCGCGTTGGTAGTCGCGCCAATCGCGCTTCGAATCGCCTTGTTTTTCTCCTTTAAGTTAATTCTCTCAAGCAATCGCTTTATGGCTTTCGGCGGGTGGGCGCGGTGGCCTCCCATAGCGTGGGGAACCCTCATTACCCTTCCAGAGCGGCCCTTGGGTATTTTCTCGCGAGGCAATCTCGAGCGGCCGGTGTTAATGGTTTGCCTAAACGCCGCGCGCCTGCCATAATACTTGGCTGTGTTCTGGAATCCCGCGAGCAGGTAATTCCCGTGCGGCTGTAAGGATAGCGAGCGCTGGGCGATGAAGGCGCGCTGGATTAAGTCCGGCCTGTACTCCTCGTTGAATTGAATCGGCAGCTTAACGCTCATAAACTTACAGCAACTCTATTTGCCCGACTTCTGTCGGCTTAGTGTTTCGAATGTTCTTGCGCAACTGCAATAGCCTCTTTTCCGGGCCTGCAATGCTTCCCTTAATCATCAAGTAAGGGTTTTTCATTACCCCAAAGTTCTTTATCGGCTTCTCAAACGGCTTTTCGGAAACGGTCAGCACTTTCTTGTTCAACTCGGTTCTCCTAAAATACCCGTACTGCCCCGCTCGGGGTACGGTGTACATAATTTTTGCTTGAGTCTCCCCGCCGAGCGAGCCTCCGTGCCTTCGCCTCTTGGTTGCCTTGCGCGGCTGGAGCGCGACTCCCATTCTCTTCACCAGCCCCTGCCACCCGTGGCCTTTAGTGACTGCAATAATATCCAGGTAATCCCCGGGCTTGACGAATTGCGTTACCGGCACTTCCTTCCCCAAGTGGGCTTGCGCCCAATCCAATTGCTTTTGCTTGTCTCCCCCAAGCGCGATTTCCAGCACTTCGCTGGTCTTCTTAAAATTCGCCTTGAACGGCTGGGTGAATGCAATTACCCTGAATAAATCGAATTCCCCGATTCTGCTCTTGAAGTCCTCTATCTTAACACTAGTTTTTTTCGCCAAGTTGATTGACTTATTGAATTGCTTCGGGGCGTTGGTTACGCAAACCTCTCCCGCCCTCTTTAATCCCTCGACTGTCTTCTTGTACGCGATAATCGAGTAAACGTACAGGCTCGGGGCTTCAACCAACGTTACTGGCATAACCATTTGAGTGCCTTCATACGGCGTTCCCTTCTCGCCGACTGTTAGTATTGTAGTCATTCCCGCCTTGTACGCCGCGAACCCGCACAACCCGTCGGTGCCGTCAGTGTTCCAAAAGCGCACTCTGGACTTTTGGCTAACCGCTCGCTGCTTTCTCCAAAACGCTCTCGACCCTCTTCGCGGGCTTTTCTTCCCCATGATTTCACAACATTTAACAAAAATTCTCTTAACTTCACAACATTTTTTTTAACCAAAATTCTTTAATACAACAAAAAAACGGTTTTTGGTGCTTTCACTTCGTTTTTGTTCTTGTTGCGTTCAATCGTATTGCCGGTTTTTTTCACTCGGTGCCGACTTTGTGGGCTATCGGCGGGGTTTCGCGCTGCAAAATCCTGTTCCCGCAATAGTGGCACCGGATGTTGTGCTCGTCGATGTCCTCGTCCTTGAACCTTTTCTGGCACTTTATGCAAACCCACATTTCACATTCACTTTAATCAAGAATATCGTTCTTTGTACTCAAATAATTTCAAGCAATTCGCTTTATACTACGTTAAGGAATATTACTCCGAAAAGCCACGCCATTACGGCGACCGTCACGCCTTCGACCATTGTTGACGCGAACAAGTACTGCGCGCCAACCCCGGCAACTAACAACAATGCGAGGGAGGTTATTAAGTCTTGCGCTAGGAAATACTGGAAGTCGCCCATAAACACCGTCAGCACCAGGCCGCACGATAACGCGGAGGTAATGCTGAAGTTTATGTGCACGAACCTGCTCGCCGCCCATACTGCAATCGAGAACGCGACTACCGACCAGACAAAATTCCCGTCAAGCGACAAAGCCATTATTCACTACGCTCCAGTGCAGTAAAATGAAAAGACTCGTTTATAAACCCTTTGCCGAACTAACCCTGTTTACTCAAAAAGGCTTTAGAACGCCTTAATTCCTTAAAACAAGGCTTATTAGTCTCCTGATTGGTCGGAGGGGGTTGTTTGGGGGTATAAGCGCATTGGATTACTGCTGCTTTGCTTCGTTTCTTTCAGTGAATTCCTTTCGGATTTGCGCGACGATTTTCACCGACTCTTCGTACAGCCCGTCCGCCTCTTTTTGAAGGGAGGAAACGTCTTCGCGGAATGCAGCCACGGCCTTCTTGTCCAATCCCGCTTTTTTCTTCGCAAGAACGGACTTCTCGACTTGGTTGTAAAACAATTCCGCAGTCAAGCGCAGCTTCTCGACTTTCATCGACAAAGTGCTGGAATCCAGGTTGAGCAGGAATACTTTCTTGTTGACGGAATCAGAGTAGTACTTGTTGTTCCCCAAGTAATTGCAGAACTCGTGGAGCGTCTTAATGAAATTAGCTAGTTGGCGCACCGTGCCCGGAACGTAATCGTACTCCCTCGCCAGCACTTGGCTAATCCTCTCCTCCAACGGCGCGTCGCCCATAGTTGAATCAACTAGCGCAATCAATAAAAACCAATTGGTTTTTTGAAAGCCCCTAACTCTTTTTCTTTTAGAAAGAAAAAGCATTAATGGAAAAAGAACTTAAAAAAACAAAAAGCCTCTGGCGAGAATCAGAACGCCCAACCCAAGGGGAAAACATCCCCCTTAGTTCGGGTCTGCCCAAACCCCCTAAGTAATTTTCAAAAAATAAAATAAGCCTCTAGCGAGGAATTAGAACTCGCGTAACCCTTTCTTTTTGGAAAAGAAAGCGTTAACGGAAAGAAAATAAAACAAAAAGCCTCTGGCGAGAATTGAACTCGCGACCTCGTCCTTACCAAGGACGCGCTCTACCACTGAGCCACAGAGGCGACAACTAGCTTTGGTTGGTTTAACTCAATTAAAGAGAATATCAAGAGTTTTAATAATTTGCTCGGCCAACACTATTTCCGTAATTGAGTGAATTGTTGTTAGTCAATTGGTGTATTGCGTTGCTTGAGCCAAGTGCTTACCGGAAATTAAGGCGGGGCCCGGCCGTGATTAACCCTAAAGACGCGGGGGTAATCGCTAGTTTCACCGGCGTAGGCAGCGGCGACCGCGTTATTGAAGTCGGCGGGGGAAGCGGTTTTCTAACAGTCTTCCTGGCAAACATCGTAGGCGAGAGCGGCAAAGTGTATTCGTACGAGCGCCGCCCCGAATTCGCGGAGTTAATCCGCAAGAATCTAGTAAAAACGGGTTTCGAGTCCCGCGTTGAATTAATAGAGAAGGACGCTTTTTTGGGCGTAGAACAGATAAACGCCGACTTGTTCGTGCTCGATTTGGCTGATGCGGAAAAACTGTTGCCAGTCGCGCTTGGCGCGCTTAAGGAAGGCGGGTTCGCGGTCGGCTTTCTTCCCAACATCGAGCAAGTCAAGGATTTTGTCTTCACGGGCGAGCAAATCGGGTTTGTCCACCGCCAAACCGTTGAAGTGGCGGTGCGCGAGTTGTTAGTCCGCAAGGACCGCGGGGTGAGGCCGCAAACAAAGGGTTTAATGC
>JACRGG010000081.1 GCA_016217775.1 Microcaldota archaeon | reverse complement strand
CTTTACTACTTCAAGCTAGAGCCCGACCGCTCCGCACTCGAGTGGTGGGCGCCTTTCGAGCGGCAGTGCGTTGGAGACACTTGCATTCCTTCTTCTGACGGAAAGTCAATGGTCTGTATGGGCAATTCCGGGGCTTACAAGAAGGACGAAAACGGAAACATCATTCCGCTAGCGGATTCGGACCGCGCGCTCCTCCAGCAATTAGCTCCATCGCTAAACTCTGTGGTCATCCCAAACAAGTTGATTTACGCGCCGTTAAGCTGCGGCTCCTCCCCGGCAATAGAGTTTACGGCAAGCGGCTCGATGAACGTGCAGGGAACCTGCCTCTCGTGTGTAATTCCGTCAGTCCAGTCGATTACTAAAACCAATATAGGCAACGACTTGTCCCTCGCGCTTGGAAAAGCCGATGCAATCAAGACAACACAAGGCACTATCGCATTGTCGGGCGGAAAAATCACGTTCTTTAGGGAAAAAGGCTCTGTGACTAAATCACAGCTTCTCGGATACGACCGCGGAATTACCGCGGTTGAAGAAGAAGATAAGAAAGAATTAAAGACATCGCACGCAGTTCTTGGTTTCTTTAAGACCAAGAAGGAAGTCTACTCTGCTGTTGGAGTCGAAGAGGTGTTCGACTCTGTTTACCTGCGCGGGGACGGAACGGTAGTCGGCAAGGGAAAGCAGGAATCCGAGTTAGGCGAGCTGCTCACGGTTGGAATCACCGGAGCACGCTCGAGAATTGATTTCAAGCGCGACCAGCGTATGCTCGTGATTTCAATAAGCGTCCTCGCGGAAGTGGTTGTCGGATCCGATGTTTCCGAAGTCAAACTAGGCGTTGGCAAGACGGCTGCGGACAAGACCGCGTTAATCGAGTTGAAGGCGAAGCTAGCCGAGCTTTTATCTAAAATAAAATCCAACCAAGCGCTTTCTCAAGCCGAGATTGAATTGCTTCGCTCAACGCTAAACAACATTCAGTCAAAGCCGTTGGCGCAGTCGACTACGCAAAAAATCACTGAAACACTTGAAAAAACCGGAGTCGAGCAGCAGGAGGCAAGCCAATTGGTCGGCCAGCTCTCGTCTGGCAAGGCTACTCCAAGCGACGTTTCCAAAATCAATTCCGCGATTAACCAAGCCCAAGAGCAAGGCGATTTAACCAAGAGCCAAGCGGATTCGTTGAAGCAAGACGTTGTTTCCGCTTCCTCGCCAGCAACCCAGTTTGACCAAATCAGCAAGCAAGCCGGCGCCGGGGATTTAACCGCGGGCTCCAAGCAGGAGGCGGTCGACTCGATACAGCGCGCGATTGACTCGAACAACAAGGCCATCGAGCAGCCCGTTGTTTCAGTCCAGGGAATTACTATCGACAAGATAGTCGCCAAGGACGCGGGGGCGCAGCCTCAAGTCAACGCGCTAAACCGCGCGCTGGAGGGCCAAGTGCTCAACCAATTCGAGACTGCGGACAAAAAATACTACTTCACTACCGACCCAAGCGGCCAGCAAGTGCTTAACGTGTTGGACAAGAAAACCGGGGAAGTCACCTCGCTTAAAGTCAACAGCCTAACGGAGGAGAACGGCAAGATTACCGCGAATACGGACAAGGGGCCAATCAACATCGCGGTGAGCGCGGACAAGAGCGGACAGCCAATCATCACGGTTAACGGCGCGGGGATAACCCCTGAAATCGCGGCGCTTCTCTCCGCGCGCGGGCCTAACGGAGTTTTATTCTTCGACCCCGCCACGGGCACGTGGCAGTACAGAAACGGCTTGGACATTCCGCTCGACCCGCAGTTTGGAAAGAAGGGATTAAGCTTTTACGGAAGCCAGGATGGAAACCGCGGAGTGCCGGGCGACGACTTATTGTCTTTCACAAAGCTAGGCGAGCAGACTAGCGCGCCGTCCTCAAACCCGTTGCTCGCGCTTCCAAGCGTGCCGCAAGAGCCGATTGGGTTGCTCGCGCTGGTAATTACCGTCTTGCTTGGCGCGGTGTTCATTCGATTTAAGAAACATAGAAGCAATTAACCCAACAAGTGTGCAAACAGGCAAAAGAGTTAAAACCAAGTAAAAACACGTTTTGATTAAGTGATTTAATGGCCTCCCCCACTCGCCCCACTCACCCGCGTTTTGGCCTAGCCAACTTGACTTACTTGTGGCGCCGCGGGAAGGAAGAGCTCGGAGGGCTTTTAGGCCGGGAGATTAACCGCGGGGAAGTGCAACGACCGGGTTTTGCCGCGCAGCAGGCGCACAGCATTTTCCTCGACTTGGGCGAGAACGCCTACCGCCAGCACAATGAGGCGATGAAGGAAAGATTGCGCAAGGGAAACCTCAAGAGCATCTTGCAAAGCGATTTTGGCCGCGCGTACTCTACTCAACTACTTAGGGAGACTATGGTCAAGCACTTGACCGACCACGGAATCAACGAGTTTGAAGGAATTGCGTTCAACGCGCCGCAAAGCGATTTCGCGCACGTGATGAACGCCTACCACGCCGCCGAGAACCGCGGGATTAGTGTTAATGGCGAGAGAGTCCGCCTTGACGAGAAATACCACTTCAAGCTGGGGCGCCACGATGCCAGAAGCGAGGCCCGCGCCGGGAATTACTTGGGGGACCGCAAGGATGCCGTCGATTTTCTGCACAACGTGATGGTGCGCACGGACAAAATCTCGCTGGGAACCGCCTTGTCGCGCTACCGCGAAGTGCTTAAGGAGTACGCGCTCGACAAGAACGCGGTTGACGTGAACGCCGAGCTTGACTTGACCCGCCGCGGGCACGCGAATTACATCGTCAGCGCGATTCACTCCCACTTGCCCAGCTCGCGCTACCCGTTTCACGTGCTTGACGAAGTGGTGAGCCGCTCGATAAGGAACAACCCGCAGCTCGCGAGAGTCCTCGAGCAGCAGGCGAGAAACATTCCGGCAATTACCCAATTAACTGAATTGACTTGGTTTAGGGGGGTAAATGATCCTGCAAGAAGGCGCAATTTGATTAACTTGTTCCACAATATGGTGAACATTCCATTAGCTGATAATACTATCCAGAGTTTAGTGAATGGCCCGTTTGACGTAATGAGCATTAGGGACTCGGCTACGGGACGAAATGCGGAGTTGCCTAATCCAGAATTAAGGCGGCACTTGAGAATTTATGCTAATTCTTTTACTGGAAACAGCAATGAGCGATATGCGAGGGCGGCAAGGTTTTTGCAGCTTGTTCACACGCAGTACCCTGAATTAGTCAAAGTCTTGCGCGACTCGCGCAGGCTTTCTCCGCAAGGGCCTAAAGAAGACGTGGTGAGGAAAATCGCTAAAGAAGCTTCAGAGCAAACGGTTCGAGAGCTTCAGAAAGCCCAGGAGAAGGCGGCTTGAATTGCTTTCAGCCCCGTTGCCCAAAACCTCGTTTTTTAAAACTCGTTTCCCCACAGTATTGTCAATTGGCTTTAATCGCCCCTGTGGCTCAGTGGTAGAGCGGCTGCCTTGTAACCTAGTGGAAAAAGAAGAAACTGCAGGAAAGCAGCAGGTCGCGAGTTCAATTCTCGCCGGGGGCTTTTTGTTTTTCTTTTTTTTTTCTTTTGGATGGGTTTTTTTAAGAAATGGGATTGATTTCTTTAGCC
This sequence comes from Microcaldota archaeon, assembly GCA_016217775.1. Classification (GTDB taxonomy): domain Archaea; phylum Micrarchaeota; class Micrarchaeia; order Norongarragalinales; family UBA97; genus JACRGG01. The sequence goes on along the minus strand of JACRGG010000081.1, from coordinate 4,297 downwards.
GTGTTTTGAAGCTCGACGAAGCTTATTCCTTTTGGAATGTCTTTTTTTGAGTGCGGAAACCCGATTATGCTCCTGCGCTTGAGCTTAAGCCTTGTGTTGAGGAGCCCCTTCGCGTCTTGCGCGTCAATGGTTTTCCTCATCTTCACTTCAACCCCCGCGTCGAGGTTTCTGCCGACTATGAAGTCTATCTCGTTTCTTCCATCGCGCGAGAAGTACTCTGCGTTGAGCTGAAACGCAACATCCGTTTCTGCAATAAGCGAAAACTCGACGGGCACCGGGAGCATATAATCGCATAAGTTCGCGCAGTACGGGTAGTATTTTTTTGCCGAGCGCTCGCTTTTCCGCGTGTTGCCCGCGTAGTTGTATACTTTCCTCACCAAGTACGAGCTGGCCAGCGCGTCAAGGTACTTTGATGCACTCTCGCGGTTGACGCCGAGGTCTTTTGCAATGTCGCTCGACTCGATTATTTGGCCGGGGCTGCGCGCGATGATGCGGAATATTTTCTCGCCAACCTCCCTTGAAACAGCGTCGTATAATTTCGGGAGGTCTTCGCAAATCACCTTATCCGCTATCGACCTCACGTAATCCGAGGGCTCCACGTCGGTTGCCGCAAGCTCCGGAAACTGCTTGTGGAGGTACTCTTCGTAAAGCGGCCACTCGACGCCCTCGGGGCGTATTCCCCTCATTTGCGCGTATTCGTCAAAAGAAAGCGGGTCGAGCTTGTGCTCGAGGATTCTCCCCGCGAGGCTCTCGCTTCCCTTGCGGACTAGCATCGAGGCGGAGCCGGATATGATGAATTTTATCTGCGTATTGTCGTACAATAACTTGAGCTTCTCCCCCCAGTTGCCGACTTTTTCTATCTCGTCGAGGAAAACGTAGAGCCTCTTGTTGCGGTAGTCAAGCGAGAATTTTTTCGCCCACTCCATTACCGCTTCAGACGGCTCGCCCGGGCTGTTGTCGAAACTAAAGTACATTATTTCGCGCGGATTTACTCCATTTCCCACGAGTTCATCCGCCAATTGCTTTAATAGGATGCTTTTGCCGACTCTCCTTAAGCCGGTTACGGACAAGATGAGCTTATTGCCCATATTCTTCAATAACGGGGCAAACAAGCGGCGCTTAAACCCAGGCAGCAACTCGCCTTTCCCAGCCCAGCGCGGGTTTTGGAATAACAGCGTTTCAAAATCCATACAATATTATTAGACTCACGCCTTTATAAACAACCCGCATAGAATCGGGGTTTGTGCGGTCTGATAACCCGCATAGATTCCGCATTTCAAACGCTTGCAGGGCGGGGCTTTTGTTTTGCGCGCGAATCCCCAAAGGGGTTAAAAACCTCTCGATTCATTCTTATATTTAGTAATCGTTTAGTTCTTTTGTTTTAAGTAATTTCTTTGGCTTAATTCGAGTTGGTTTTGTATGGCGAAGTTTCCTTTGGCAGAGAGGCAGTTGCTTGGAGTGAAGGTTTGCTTAAAGTGCAAGTCTAGAAACTCCAAAAACGCGTTGAAGTGCCGAAAGTGCAGTTACACTCACTTGCGCAACAAGCGGGCGCGAAGAAAGGAAAAAGCCTGAGCGCGAGTTTAACCCGCTTTTTCCTCCCCTCGTTTTTCAACCGGTTTTTACCGCTTCAAGCAGTTTATAGCGCTATTTCTACCTCCCTAAAAATGTTTATAAACCACGCCCGACTCTTATTTAGTTAACAGTTTACCCAAGTTTAATGGAGTGGTGTTAAATGAAGAAACGAGGACAAGGTTACGGCGGCGGGAGCGGAATGCACGCCGAGAGTGCAATACCAATAATTTTGATTGTAATCCTGGCGGTGTTCATCGCAGGAAAATTCGGCGTCGTGGACTTTAGTTCGGTGCCCGTATTAAACTCGATATTCCCGGCTCCAAGCATTACCGTAGCCATTATTGGAAGGCCCAGCGCCTCGATGGAGGAAGTCCTGCGTTCTGACCAGTACCGCAGCGCGGGAATAGTGTACGTTGGAAGCTTGGACCAGCGCAGTATTTACGCGGGGAGCTTAAAGAGCTTTGACGTAATATTATTGCAGGCCGACGACCGAAACACTGCTTGCGACAGAAGCGCGCGCAAAGTCATTGCCGACCGAATAAAGGCGGGCGGGAAGCTGATAGTGATTCAAGACGCTTGCACTACGATGACCGACGACCGGACCGTTCTAGGCTGGGAGGTTGGAATCGATTCCCTTGGCGACGTCCTGCCGGTAATAGTAGGCGGAGTGTCCCACGAGCGCGAGGAGATTACGACCGCGCCGATTTCCGGCAAGCTGAAGATAGTTCTCTTCGACCACAAGATATTCAGCCTCGGCCAAAAAAACTTTGCCTTCTCTGACTCTAGGACTACCCGAGTGACCCCGAAGGGAAACGCGAACGTGCTGGCCATAATCGACGAGTCGTACTCGGGCAGGGTGACCAGCCCGTCGACTTACGCGATAGTGGAGAGCAGCGGGCTGTTCGGCGGGAAGACGATGTACTTCGGCTACGACCCGGCAAAGTCGGCTAAGGACGGCAACGGGCTGCAAATGTTCTTGAGCACGCTATTGTACCTAAAAGGCGGCAAGGGATAAGTTAATTCATTCCGCATTTTTTTTATTTTTCTTCTTTTTCTCTTTTTCTTTGTTTTAATAAGCGACCCAAGGGGGAGAACTCCCCCTTAGTTCCCTTGGGCTGCCCAAAAACAATTCGCCCAGAGAAAACATAGTTGAATTAGATAGCCTGGGCGAAATGTTTTTCCAAACCCCCTTTAGAGATTTAAACCAGTCATTTTTAATTTTCTTTCCCCTAATTACTTATTCTCGCTATTATGCCAATCCGGGTGGTTTTCAAGTGATTCAAGACGAGCAGCCAAGCGAACAGCCTATTCAACAAAGCGTTCAGCCAATGGGGCAAGGAGTTGGGCGCGAGGGCGTTCAACCGATTGCTCATCACGGGCATTTAGTTAAGCAAAGCGAGCACTCAATCCAACAACCGCGTTCTCAAAAACCCGGGGGCGAGCGAAAGCAGTTCGTTAAGAAAGAAGGCAGTAGTGAACGCCGAGCGGGAGGGAGGGAGCCGGGTAATATTGTCTTCATTGGAAAAAAGCCTCCTTTAGTGTACGCGTTTGCAGTCGTAGCGAAGTTCAACGACGGGCAAAAGCAAGTCGTAGTCAAGGCGCGCGGGAACAGCATTGTGACTGGCGTTAACGTTACTCAATTAGTGAAGCACAAGTTCATTCCAACCCTTCAAATAGGCCGCATTGAGATAACTACCGAGGAATTAACCGCCGAGGACGGGAAAACCCACAGGGTTTCCGCGATACTGATTCCGTTGACTAAAGAGTGAGGGTCTAGTTGGAAGTAGCAAAGAGCCTTTTTTTTTCTTGTTTTCTAAATTTTTTAAGTTCCTGCTTTAATGTTAGCCGGGTCGTTTAGTGTTTTCGTGCACTCACTCGATTTGTTGAGGACTTGCTCGACTCCCAATGGGTTTCCCCACCCGAGGGACTGGATTACCAAGTCGTAGCCGAGAGTCATTTCGTCCAACTCGTTTTTGCGCGCGTTAAAATCCTTGACCATCCCGTCGTAATCCGAGCAAACTTGGGGGTACGCAATGTTGTAGAAATTACGGTGAGTCGGGAACTCAAAGTCCTTGTTTTTTGCATTCGCCCCCGCGAAGCTGATTATCATCACTGCGACTGCGAGCATAAGGACTAATCCAATGACGATATTGGTGGGATTCACTCAAAACCACTGTTGTATTACCACGCAATTAACGGATTTAAATACGACGGGGGGCAAAATAATTGCATTAGCCCCATTAGTTGTTTTATGGGTTTAATTCGGCAAAAGGCTGGTTTTACTTGAATGTAGAAAAAATCCGCGAGGACTTTCCTTTAGTTAAAAAATGCGTTTACTTCGACAACGCCGCGACTACCCTCACCCCAAAACCCGTTCTAGAGGCGGTCGACGGGTATTACTTGGAGTACCGCGCGAACATCCACCGCGGAGCGCATTTTCTGACAAAGCGCGCAAGCGAGGAGTACGAACTAGTGTACGAAAAGCTCGCCAAGTTTTTTAACGCGAAAAGCGGGGAGTTTTCAAGCGCGAAAAACGCTACTGAAGCCATTAACTTAGTCGCGCTCGGGGTGAAATGGCGCAAGAACGCGAGCGTAGTTGCGACTAACATCGAGCACCACTCGAACCTCCTCCCGTGGGTGAGGCTGGAGAAACTCGGCGTAATCAAGCTGAAAATCGTCGAGGCGGACAAGCGCGGGGAATTCAACTTAAGCGATTTTGAGGAAG
>JACRGG010000075.1 GCA_016217775.1 Microcaldota archaeon | reverse complement strand
TGAGTATGGGATCAAAGAAGCCGAATTTCTGCCTGTCTAAAATCTCCTGCTCGCTAAGCGCGGGTTGAACCGGTTGTTGAACTGCCGGCGCGGGCGCTACGCTCGAGGATTGCCTGATGGAGTCTGAAATGTCCTGCTCGCTCCAGCCCGCCGCGGATAACGCCTTGCGGATTTGCTCGAGGGAGTGCCCCTGCGCGCTCGCTTGCTTGATGTAATCAACTACGCTCTCGTTTGCCGCCATAAGATTATTCAAAAGTAGCGGTTGAATAAAAACGTATTCCCTTCCCTCCCGCCCTCCCCAAGCCGATAATCGCTTTTGGGCAGGCTCTCCAACGCAAGGGGTTTTAAACGTTTTTTGACAAAAAGACTTAAGTTAATTTAACCGAGTATTTCAAAGCGAATTCGAGAGCCGATTAAAAATTCGAGAGCCGATTAAACTTAGTTGATTAAATGAAGAACTTCTACGAGTCAAGGCACGTCAAGTACTTGTTCATACTCCCCCTAGCCCTAATCCTCCTCTCGCTTTTCTTCATTCCCCAAATTCCGCGCGGAGTGGATTTGAAGGGAGGAATTCTGCTCACGATTCAAACCGACAAGGGCGTGGACGCAACGGCTTTGCAAGGCGCTCTAGCGAAGTACTCCAAGAACGTCAACGTGCGGGAGTTCTCGAACCCGAGCGGGAACGGAGTGGAGATAGAGGTTGAAAACCCGGAGAAGCTCGACTTGGCCGAGCAGGAGCTTTCCGCCGCGTTTGCGATACGAGACCGCTTAGACAAGGAGGACGTTGCCGCGGCTTCAACTAACTCGACTGCCCCAAGCGCGGCAAACGCCGAGCTGGTAACGCAGTCGAAAAAAATCTTATCCCTCCTAGGCTCCAACGCCGTTGCCTCCCAAGACGACGGGAGAAAGGCGTTGAACACCGCGCAAGACGAGTTTTCTAAAGCAAAGCAGGACTTGAGGAACAACTTGATTGCCGAAGTGGGCAAAGTTGCGCAAGTAAAGTCCGCTAGCTTCCAGGAAGTAGGCAGTTCATTAAGCAAGTTTTTCGTGAGCAAAACCCAGGAAATCGTAGTCACTTCGTTCGTCCTAGTCGCCATTGTCATCCTAATCGTGTTTTGGCCGGGCTTTGGCAACTTGACTAAGCCAATCAGCTACGTTCCAAGCGCCGCAGTGTTGTTCGGCGCCGCCGCCGACTTGATTATCACGATGGGAGTAATGGGCGCACTCGGCATCCCGCTCTCGCTGGCGACCATCGCCACATTACTGATGCTAATCGGCTTTTCTATTGACACCGACGTTATGCTAACTATGCGCGTAATCAAGCGCAAGGGCGAGGGCACGCCGGAGCAGCGCACGTTCGAGGCGTTCAAGACCGGGTCGTTAATGAACTTGACTACTATCGGCGCTTACGGCGTGCTTTACTTGACGTCGTTCTTCCTTCAAGCCCCGATTTACGCGCAAATCGGTATAGTCGCGCTTATTGGGGGGGCGGTTGACTTCATCGCGACTTGGGGCGTGAACGCTGTTGCAATAATGTGGTACGCGAAGAAAAAAAACATTGAGTGAAATTAAATGAATTACAACAATTTGCTTGAGGACAGGAAAATCCAAGTCTGGGTATTGTGCATAGTCATAGCCTTGGGCCTGATTTTCCTCAAGGACCTCAATCCGACTACCCTCGACTCGAATTTCGGGATTGAGTTCATCGGCGGAGTGCGCATTCCAGTAACCCTTGAAAAAAGCGTGGATTCGGACACGATGGCGTTAATGGTCGACACTATCAAGCAGAGGATAAACAAGTACGGCTTGAGCCAGGCCGTAGTGCGGCCGCTGGGCTCGAACCAGATAATCGTTGAAATCCCGCGCGCGGACTCCAGCGCGATTAAAAGCATTGAGGACCTCCTGCGCGAGCAGGGGCATTTTCAGGCGATTATTGACGGGCGCGAGGCGGTCAGCGGCTCGGACATTATTTCCGGCTCCGTAGGCGGCGCTGCTAACGAGCAAATAACCAAGAGCGACCAGGGAGTCGGTTGGGAGCTTGGCTTCGCGGTTGACAAGGCGGGCGCGGAGAAATTCTCTAAAACCGCGTTGGGAAAACCCAATTACCCCGTGTATATGTTCTTGGACAGGCCGTCGGATGCCGTCGTGCTGGTTGACGAAGCTGGCTTGACTCAATTCAGCGCGCTGAACAAGCAGGCCCTCGACGACGCGCTCAAGCGCGAAGGCGATCCAATTACCCTCGTGTACTACTCCGAGTTTGCCGCGAAAAAAGACTTGGTTTTCAACAAAACCGTAATAGTCGCCTCAAAGAAAATAATCGACTCCAACTCGAGCATTTACTCCCAGTTGCTTTCCGCCGGGTTTAAGGCGGAGAACTCGACCAAGCGCCTCTTGCTTAAGCCCGACGAGGAGTTAATCCCGAGAACTTACACAACCGAGAAGGGAGTGCTGGTGGTGAGCGAGTGGAAGGCAATCGGGTTATTGTCCGGCCCCGTTCTCTCGCCAAGCCTCGCCAACGGCTTAGTCTCCCAGTTTTACCAAGTTACCGGAAGCGGGAGCGGCGCGACGGCGAAAGAGCAGGAGGATTCCGCGCGAAAAGAGCTTAAGTCGCTTAAAGTCGTGATTTCAAGCGGCAAGCTCCCAGTCAGCACGATAGTGGGAAGCTCGTACTCCATCGCGTCAAGCTTGAGCACGCAGTTCGTTTCATACAGCTTCATCGCGTTGTTCGCAGCAGCACTCGTCGTTGCCGGCCTGATAGTCGTTAGGTACAGGAGGATAAAGCTCGCGATTCCAATAATCCTAGTCAACTTTAGCGAAGTCGTAATATTGTTTAGCATAATCGGCGGGTTTGGGACGCTTGACTTGTCGGCAATGGCTGGAATCATCACGCTAATCGGCACTGGAGTTGATGACCAGATTATCATCACTGACGAAGTCCTGCGCAAGAAACACAAGGCGGATGGCGGGGAAGAGGAGATTACGGCAATCGAGCGCGTCAAGCGAGCGTTCTCAATCATAATGACGAACGCGTCGGTAGTAATCGTCGCAATGCTTCCGCTGCTCTTGTCGGGAATAGTCGAAATCACCGGATTCGCCCTCGCCACCATTCTCGGAGTGCTAATCGGAGTCTTCATCACCCGCCCGGCGTTTGGGGTAATAATCGAAAAGCTCTACCCAAGGGCTTAATCCCCCCGAGTTTTTTCTCAAAACCTACTTTTCTTCTACTCGAACTATATTAAGAGCGGTTTGATTTATTCGGTGTAAACTGATTTTCGGAGGTAAACGTTTATTTTCTTCCTTG
>JACRGG010000074.1 GCA_016217775.1 Microcaldota archaeon | reverse complement strand
GACTCCCGCCACGATTGCTTCCTTGCCAAGCGACTTGACTTTGGATAGGACGGGCTTGTAGTCGCTGTCGCGCGATACTATCACTATCGTGTCGATAGCGGGGTTGTAGCAAGTCGCAGTAGCCTCAACCGCGAGGGCGACGTCAACGTCGGACGGAATAATCACGGGCTCGAATCCTTGGTTGGTTACGGCCTCGATTAATTTGTCGGACGCGTACTGGTCCAAGAAAACTTTAGCGATTTTAATCCTGCCTTTCTTCTCGAGTTTTTTCTTAATCTTATTCAAGTCAACGCCAAGCTCCTTTCTCAAAATGTTCGGCCCGTCGACAAAGCAGGCGATGTTCTTCTCCTTCTTCATCTTCAATAATTCAGTCAAGTGCTTCAAAACCATTTTCCAACCACTACCTTATTCTAGGCCCATAACTTGTTTTTCGTTAAATATTATAGAATGCCTTAGCGTTTAAAGTTAATTGTTGCGCCGCCTCCTCGATTTCCAAGCCCTTTATTTGCGCGACTTGCGCGTACGCCGAAATTACGTTGGCTGGCTCGTTTCGCTCTCCTTGCCGCCATAAGAACGGCGAGTCCGTTTCGCACACTAACTGCTCGATTGGAGTGTTCTTGATTACCTTGCTCTTGCTGCTTGATTTTAATGCCGGCACGCTGATGGTAAAGCCTTTTTCGCTCGCGGCAAGCGCTAGCTTAGGGTCCAACGAGCAGTGCATCAGGGTTTTCACCCCGTACTTTTCGCACAATTTAACCGTCAAGTCCCCGGCTTCGCGTGAGTGAATAACCGCGGGTTTGTTTAATTCCTGTGCGAGGTTCAAAAACGCCTCGAAAACCTCGATTTGCCTCCCTCTCTCGCCTTCGGTTTTAAAATAATGGTATTCCAACCCAATCTCGCCGATTCCAACTATCCCGCCCGAGTTTTGTTTTACTAACGACAGCTCGGCTTCAACGTCCGCTTTGTTCGCGTCGTGGGGCGAGCACCCCAGCACGCACTCGAGAAAACCAGGGTTTTTCTCGCGCAGGGAGAGGATTTTGCGGTTGTTCAGCAAGTTGCTTCCCGCGTCAACTACTTTCGCCAAGCCAGCGTTTTTCGCGCACTGAATAACTTGCCCAACGTCGGCGTCAAACCGCGGGTGCTCCAAGTGGCAGTGCGCGTCAATGAATTCCATACTGCTTTGCTTCTTTGTTTTTGAAAGCTTTAAATAACTTGTTTCACTGTTTATTACTAACTTTTTTGGAAAAAAGTTGGGTTCAAGAAATTTTTTTTCTAGTTGGGAGAGTGGGGTTTTACTTATGGTAGACAGGATTTTTGCCCAGGCGGGGGACTTGCGTGAAGGCAAGTACGTCATTATCGACGACCACCCGTGCAGGGTAATGAGTATGGACAAGAGCAAGCCCGGAAAGCACGGAGCCGCTAAAATAAACGTTGTTGCAATAAGCCTCATTGACGGCTCAAAGCACTCGCTGGCGAAAAGCTCGGATGCTGACGTTGACGTGCCGATAGTCGAGCGAAAGCGCGCGCAAGTAGTCTCCGTCAACGGCAACGTCGCTCAATTAATGGACTTGACTACTTTCGAGACTTTCGAAGTCACGATTCCCGCCGACGCCGAGGAGGCAATGGAAGCCGGCAAGGACATCCAGTATATGGATGTTATGGGTAGAAGGCTTATTGGGAAAAAGTAAAAAAACGGCTTTTTTCAAGCGACTCTTTCTTCTCTTTGCGCTTGAACTGCTTTTTGCGCGTTCAGCCCCCCGTGTTTTTTGATTAATTCGTGGGGGGTGGTGCGGAGCTTTGCAAGAATTTCCCGCAGTTTTTCTAGCGTTCTGATTTTGTCTCTTTGCAAGTTTTGTTGTTTCCTAATGTCAATAATGTTTTTGTTTATTTCCCCCAGCATTCTTCGCCACTGCTCTCCTGCTTGCGGGTCGATATTCCTTGATTTCGCGGTTAGCGCTAGTTCCCGTTGTTTGAGCCCTTCATACTCTCGTTTGATTCTCTGCTCCGGGTTTTCCTCCAAAAAACCAGGGTGCCCTCGAATTAATTCCACTGCATCCAGCTCGTCTGCTTTGCCGGCATACGCTCTTGTTAGGGGCGTTTTTCTCAACTGAGCGCTTAAGCCCGCGGTTTTAGGTATTCCAAGAGTGCTCGCGTATTCCCTGTCCCGCTTTACTCCGATTGCTTTCAAGACTTGCGGCCACGGGGTTTTAAGCACTTCAGTCGCGTGCCTGTACGCCTGCCCTTTTATTCCGCCTGTTTCCACCAAGCTGCGCGAATCGATTTTATGGCCTTGGTTTTTCCAGCCTAAAACCATTTGCTGTATTTGCTCGATTGTGGTGTTGGGGTCGAACGGGATTTTCTTAGGCGCCAGCCCAGCTTTTTCCTGCAAATCATTCCAGTCAAAGCCCCTTCGCACGGCCCTCATATTCAAGCTTCTCCAGATTTTCCTCAACTTGTCTTCTTCCCTTCCTTGCGCCCCTTGTTTTTGTTTATGCAATTCCTTGATTCTCCCAATTATTTCCAGCTCTTCTCCCAAATCGAGAATTTTCGTCCTCTTGGCCGGCTGCCTAACCCCGCTTTTGCTTTTCAAAACATCTTTGAGGCTTAATCCGGCGTGTTTTTCCAAAAACTCCCTCCACCCAACCCCGTGGCTTTCCGGCTTTGTGACTTGCCTGTACGCGCTGCCAAAGTCGTTTCCCGCCGCAAGCATTGACCTGCTGTCAACCTTGGCGCCTTGTTGATGCCAGCCGTGGACTAGCTTCCCGAGTTCTGCCAGCGAAAGATTGCTTGGAATTGTTGCAAACGCTTTTCCGGCTTGTTTTTGAAGGCCCGTCCAATCAAAATCGTGCGTTCGCGTTGCGTGCATTGCCAGCGCCCGCCACTCGTCGGCTATCGCCTTTTTTTCCGCGGGAGCGTTCCCCCTTTTTTTCAGATTCTCTAGCCTTTGGATTTCCCCTATGATAATTTGACTGGCTTGAGGATGCCCCCTTTCAGCCAACCACGAGTATTTAGCCATAACCTACTTGTGATTGTAGTCACATTTAATTGTTGTTGTTTCGTGCCAGCGTTTGCCGCCTTACCCGTTTTTCCAAACGTATTTTCGCGCCGCGAATGGTTCGTACTCGTTTGGCCAATTAATGCCGCTAACGTCCATCCCGTTTTCGCGCGCGTGGCGTAATAAGACCGGCAATTCCTTTTTCGCCTGGGGGTTTCTTTCATTGCCAGTCCTTTCGGCACTTAGTTTAGCAAGCAATAATCCAATCCGTGATTCAATCCTAGCCTTACGTGATTCCGGCGTGATTGAGCCTGGCTTTCCCTCAACTCCCGCCTTGGCTAGAACCGCTTGCTCGTGGATTTTCTCCCAGTCAAATCCGTGCACTCCAACCGCGTGCTCTTTTAGCCTCTGGGTTTTCCACGCCAGCCTCCTGTCTTCCATCTTGCTTGACGCGTTTAGGCGCGCTTCGCTTACTTTCGCCAGCTCGTTGACTAAAGCACGCATTGCGTTGGGCTTGCCTTTCGTCTTTCTCCAAGAGGGTATTTTCGGCATCAACTAACTTCTAGCCGCAACCTGTTTAAAAAACGCTTTGGAATCCGGAGGGAGAGGCCGCAATCGCGCCGGCGGGGGAGGCGACGCCAAGCGCGTTTTTTTTGGCTGCGGGCGCGCAATAGTTGGGTTTTAAATAGTTTTAATTCGCTTATTTATTTGGTTTGTGTTTTATGTTTGTTGGAAAAGCTTTTTTTGGAAAAAAGAGGGGTCAGGGCGCGTTTGAGTACGTCTTGCTTATTGGCGGAGTTTTGTTGATTGTTATTCTTTCGGTTATT
>JACRGG010000073.1 GCA_016217775.1 Microcaldota archaeon | reverse complement strand
GAGTGGGAACAAATTCGGGAAAATCTGTATAATTACCAGATACTCTTAGCCGACTATTCTATATGCGAGCTGGCAGCGACGTACTCCTATCAACACAATCTTTCCTTGGGCGACGCCCTGATTTACTCGACCGCCAAGATTGGAGGAAAAACCCTCGTCACCACCGACTCGGATTTTAAGGGATTAAAAGACGTCCTGATTGTAAAAAGGAAGTAGTTGAATTTTTTCTAACATCTACAATGCGGCGAAACATATGGAAAAAATTATCAAAGAACGGATTGAATTGCTTAAGCGGCTGGACAAAATAGCCTCAAAAAGCAAGCTGACCGAAAAAGACGTTCAAGAGCTTGGAGATAAGATCCGAAAGGGAATGGCAAAACGGCATAAGCTTGGTTCTTCTCTTTCAGAGGCAGACAAACTCGCGTCAAAAAGCAAGCTCACAAGAAAAGACGTTGATGAACTCGCTGATTTAGCCGATTCGGAGATGGCAGATTTCTTCAAGAAAAAAGCCAGTTAACCCTTTTTTAACGAATTTAATTATTTTTTTCCCTAAAAAAGTTCTACCGAGAACTTATATATTCCTTTTTTCAACGAGTTGACTGGGTTGATTAAATTATGAAGGGAGAATGGAAGAGTTTTCACGTGCGGCCCGAGGACACTAAGACCGCGCTGGACTACTACGATGCGGATGAGTCAAAGCGGTATTCCCTGTCGAATGCTATGAGGACAATACAGCGCAAGATTACGTTTCGCTGCGTGCAAATCGCTGGGCTGATAAACACTAAAAGCGTTCTGGACGCGGGGTGCGGACCCGGGTTTTCACTCGACGCGCTTGCCGAGCTTGGGTTTGAGGACATCGCGGGTTTTGACGTTGTGCCGGCGTTCGTTAAAATCGCGAAGGGCCGAGGGTATAAAGTAAAATTGGGGGACTTGCGCGAGATTCCTTTCGAGAACGAGAGTTTTGATGGAATCGTGAGCGTGTCTTCGCTTCAGTGGATTTTGGAGCACAATATGAAGTCTAGCGTGCGAAAATGCGCGCGGGAGTTCCGCCGCGTGCTGAAAGAAGGCGGGCGGGCGGCAATACAGTTTTACCCTAAAAGCGAGCAGCAAGCCATTGACGCGGGCAGAGTGTTCAGGCAAAACGGGTTTAAGGTAATCGTCATTACCGACAACCCGAACCTCGCGCGAAAGAGAAAAATATACTTGTACTTGGAGAAGCTGGGCGCTTGTGGTAAAGTGGTTTAATCATTGAAACGCCGCCGCTTATTTTGCTCGATGCGATTCTTTCAATAATTGCCTGAATTTCTTGTAGTGGTCGTTGAGCCCGCCGTTAACTTTTCTCACCCAGAATAACTGCGTTTTCGTCCCCTCTACTTCCATAGGCTCTGTTTGCTTTAGGGAGAAGTTCATTTCACTCGGGGTTTTTGCGTACGCTTCGAACGCTGTTTTTGCGGATAGTCCGCGCCAGCGCCGCATCTGGTATTCCGCCGGCGTGATCCAAATTTCCCTCGCCCCGTTTCTTGCTGCGTATTCGTTGAGTCCGAGCAGCAGCATTTTGTGCCAGTCTTTATACTTGTCGTGCTGGCTGGTGGACAAGTTGGCGTCGCCAATGTCTGTCTGCAGGTTTGAGACGATAAGTTTCTTGCCTTGAATGTGGAAGCGCGCGAAACCAATTGCGTCTTCAACGTGCCCGCCCAGTTTTCTCCCCTGCGCGGCGAGCTTATCCAAGTCCGTTTTAGGCGGGTATACCGCTAGGGTAATGCTGCCTTCCTGCTTGTTGTCAATAAACGCAAACGGGGATATCTCGTATTTTGCCTCAAATAATTCTATTCCCCTCTCGGAAATTTTAAGCGCCTTGGAGCTAGCGCGCGTCCTGCTTAAAATCGAGTTAATTTCATCCAGGGAATACTCTTTTTTTTTTTCTAAAGCCGTTTTTATTTCATGGCCGAAGTGCTTGCTGCCCCCGATTTCTTTAAGTTTTTTCCTCGAAATCTTTTTCGAGTTGCTTTCTCGCATATGCTGGATTGCCTTATTGAGGAGAGTTTCCAAAAGCGGCAGGTTGGCTTTCGGATGGTTTATCTTCAGCAGCTGAGGGACTTGTTCGGAAAATAATTGGCGCGGATTGCTTAATTCTTCCCGCACCTTGTCGGCGCCCAATGCGCTGATTGCCTGCGCCACGCGGTTAGTGTGCCGCGGATTTATTTCCTTTAGGACTTCCCGCACGGGGACGAGGCCTTCGCGCTTGATTGCCTTGGAAACCGAGTCTATCTCATCCGGCCGGGTGACTTTAAGGGACATTGCCTGTTGGACGGGGTTAAGCCCAATTACGCTGATTGTTCTAGCTATTTCCGGCAGGGCTTCCATCGGCGCTTTCAGCGATAATGCCGCAAGCACTGGCGCGGTTGCGTGCCAGCTGATTGATTCGGCCACTGGCGCCTTGTGCTCTTCCGGAATTTTCTTAAGCAAGTCCATTACTGGCTTTACTCCCGCCTTAATTATTGCCTCGGCAACTATTCCGCGGTGCTCCATTTGAGTTTTTTCCATCGCCTGCCTAACTTGCGCCAGCCCCCTCTCCCCAATGGCTTTGGCTACGCTACGGATGTCTTCCTGCCTTACTCCAATCAAGACAGCTTGTTTTTCCAGCTCTAATTCCCTCTGGGTTGGCTTTCTTGCCGTCGTTTCCTGAAGTGCTCTTGGGCTTGCAGCGGCGATTGGCGCATTCAATAGTTCTTCAGGCTTAACGCCTGTGGAAATGGCTTGCTTGACTTTCTCAAGGCCAATCACGTCAACGGCTTTAATCGCGTGGCTAAACCCGTCATTATCCAAGCGCAGTGGAATTACTCCGAACTTTTTTTCGTCAAAACCAGTCATTGAAATGATTAAGTCCGGGTTTTTGTAGCCGTGCTTGACTGCGGCATATCTAAGTTCTCTTAAGGATGGCATAATATGGTAGTCGTAGTGGTTTCTTAAAAATAAATAGCCTTCTAAAATCAAGCAAGCGCAGGGTAATTCAGCTGATTTTCTTGACTATCCCGTTTTCCGCGTCAAGCTCGAGCTTGTCCCCGTCAACGAACACTTTAGTAGCGACTTTAGTCCCGATCACGCACGGCTTCTTCATTTCCCTCGACACGATTGCCGCGTGGCAAGTGATTCCGCCGATGTCGGTGACAAACGCCGCGGCTTTTTGCATTGCGGGAAGCAAGTTTGGGCTGGTCGCGGACGAGACCATAATGTCCCCCTCGTTGACCTTGGCAATGTCTTGGGGTGCGTTCACGATTTTGGCGATTCCAATTAATTTCCCCGCAAACGCGCATTGCCCGGTGAGTGTAGTCATTGAAAGATCAAGTTTTTTCACGTTAAGCTTCTCAAGCTCTTTCTGCCCGTCCGATTCAAGGTACTCCTTTTCTCCTTCTAGGGCGTAAACGCACACGCTTAATTTGAACCGCTTGTTCGCGTGCTGGGCGCACTCGTGCGCGCTCAACTTTCCTTCCAAGGCGCAAACGATTTCCTCTTTTGTCAAAAACCTTGCTTGGCGCAGGGTCAGGCTTAATCGCGCCGCGATTTCCTTGTATAACGGCTCTGCGGCAAAGCACCCTCGGTAAAGCGCTTCCTTTCTAAATCCCTTGAGGAATAAAATGTCTTGCGCGACCTTGAACAAGTGCCGCGTGGCCTTGTCCGCCTTGATTTGCGAAAGAATCTTTTCCTGCTCTTCCTTAAGCGCCGCAAAATCCGTCTTGAAATTAGTTTTCTTGTAAGGGTTTAGTTTTGTAGCTGGAAATAGTGGAAGCGGAAGTAGTAAGTTCTGGTTTTGTTTGATTATTGTGCTTGGTTTTTCCCGTGCCCAAGCGGTTTTGAGAATTTCGTTGGTTTGTCCTGATTGCGTGCATTT
>JACRGG010000069.1 GCA_016217775.1 Microcaldota archaeon | reverse complement strand
TCCAGTAAAGACTGCCGCCAGGCTGGTTTTAAGTTGGAAGAACTCCAAAAAAGACTTTCACGGACGCGTGTTCGTCGCGAAAAACAGCGATGGGCGCATAATGGGACTTGCAGTTGGGCACTTGCTTGACGCCCGCGAGCACCCTGAAAAAATCATTGGCTTGATTGGGGGCGGAAAAACGTATTTTCTTAGGGAAATCGCCATCCGCCCACAGTTTCGCCGCAATGGCGTGGGGTCAATGCTGACCCAGGCCAGGCTTGAGCACGCGCAGTCGCTTGGATGCGCGTCTGTAGTCAGCTACACTAGGCAAGACAACCTGCCGCAAATACGGTTGTTTGAAAAAAAAGGCTTTGAAAAAATCGCGGCCCACCGGATGCAGCAGCTCGGCCGGCGGTCGAACTTCGTTTACTACCAAAAAATGCTGCGGTAGAAAACAGGCAGAATAAGCAATTTTTTCCGATTAAAACAATTCAGCAAACTTCAAGTAAGCCTCTTCCACTTTCCCGCACGAGCTTAAGTCAACCCACTCGTCGTCCGCGTGGATGTTCTCCCCGTACGGCCCGAAGACAATCGCAGGAACTTTTTTTTCGCAAAACCACCTAACGTCGGTGAAGTAAGTCTCGTTAGCAACCCCTATTTTCCTTCCCCAAACGCTTGAAGCGACTTTCGCAAATTTTTTCACAAAATGATTTCTCGAATCTGTGCCGAGCATTCTCGATTCTTGAATAACCGTTGCCTTAACCCCCCGGATTTTAGCCAAGCGCTTCTTGATTCTTCCCGCGTCAGAGTCCCTGACGAGGCGGTAGTCGAGCGTAGCACTCGCCTCGTCCGGAACTCGGTTGGCTGAAAGCCCCGCGTTGATAGTCCCCAAGTTCACCGTGTTCGCCCAAACCGGTTTTTTTGAAGCCGAAGCAAGAGAAAGCGCCTTCGGCAATGCGGCAATCAGTTTTTCCGCAGCGTTTTCGCCAAGCCACGGCTTTGACCCGTGCGCCGCCTTGCCTTCAGCAACAAGCTTCACCCACAACAGCCCCTTGTGCTTGACTATAACCGAAGTATCCCTATTGCTTTGCGGCTCGAGTGTTGTAGCAAACTTAGTCTTAATCCTACTAGCAATATACTCCATTCCGCTGTGCCCGCCGGTTTCCTCATCACAGGTAAAAACCAGCCCCACGTTGTCAGCGCGGTTTTCCTCAACTAATTTCTTCATTACGCTAACCGCAACCGCGCACCCTCCCTTCATATCCGCGGCTCCGCGGCCGAACAACTTGCCTCCCTCAACATATGGCTTGAACTGCCCTTTCTTCCCCTCAATCACGTCCAAGTGCCCGGTCAAAAGCAATTCGCTCGAATTGTTTTTCACGTTGCAAACCAGGCTTGGAACCCCGTTTTTCACGCTAACCGCGCATTTGAGCCCGCTTTTCCCCAACTCGTCCCTGCACAATTGCACGCACTCGCTCATCTCGCGAAAATTACCGGCAGTAGTCTCAAACTCGACTAGCTTTTTTAAAAAATCAACGTCCATAAAAACAATCAACTCGTTTTGTGGTTAAAAGAGTTTGCTAAAACTATTTTACTCCTTTGGTTAATCTCTGCATTATTCTTTCCGCAGTCTCTTCCGCTGAAAAACCGTCGGTTGAAATCTTGATTCTCGCAATTTCGTAAAACGGCTTTCTCGCTTTAAGCAACTCCCTGATTTTCTTCCTCGCATCCCCCTGCGCTAAAAGCGGCCTGCTGGAATCGTTTTTCACCCTATCGAAAATAGTTTTCGCCGATGCAGTCAGGCAAACCAACAGCGTGTTTTCCGCCAATAGCCTGCGGTTTTCCCCATCAATCACTATTCCCCCACCGCACGAAATCACTTGATTGTTCCCCCCGCAGGCTTTTTCCAGCGTTTTCTTCTCCAATTCCCTGAAATATTTTTCGCCATTCTCCCTGAATATTTCGGGAATTTTCTTCCCCTCTTTTTTTTCAATCAACTCATCCAAGTCAACGAATTTCCGCCCAAGCCTTCCCGCCAACGCCCGCGCCGCTTCCGTTTTTCCCGTTGCCATAAACCCGATTAACGCAATGTTTTTTTCAAAAGGCTTTGCGAGAACATTATTCCCAATGTTTTTTTCCCCAAGCCCTATTGCACCAGCATTGCCGCCAATATTTTTTTCCTCAAGCCTTCCAGCATCCTGGTTTTTTTCCTCAAGAGCGTTTCGCGCGGCTTTTTCCATCACTCGAATTAGCGCGCGAGCGCCAGTCAGCAACTCGAATCCGGCCGCGCCCTGCAAGACGAGCATTTGCAGCCCGCCAATGGTTTTGCACCCGAATTCTCCAGCCGTTTTCAAGAACTTTGTTTCATCCGGCGAGTAGACGACATCGAAAGCAAGCGAGCCTTCGGGAAATTTCTCCACCGGCGTTTGCTCCGCGTGCAACCCGATTGAAGTCGCGTTGATAATCACGTCCGGCACGGGCATTATTTTCGTGCAATCGCGTACTTTCTCAAACTCTATAGTCGCGCAGCTGAATTCTTTCGCCAATTCAACTGCTTTCCCGCTTGTTCGGTTGGCAATAACAACATTCGCGCCTTCTTTTTTCAAGCCGTAAACTATTGCGCGAGCAGCTCCCCCCGCGCCGATAACCAAAATGTTTTTTCCGTGAAGCGATTCAATGGTTTGCTTGATTGAATTAATCGCGCCCGCAGAATCCGTGTTGTAGCCGGTTGCCAAGCCATTTTTCACAACAACCGTGTTCGCGGCGCCGATTGCCTTAACCGACTCATCTAATTTGTCCAAGTGCCTGATTACGCTGACCTTGTGCGGAATCGTCACTTGAAAGCCCGCAACGCCAAGTTCCTTCGCCATTTTTACAAAGTCTTCAAGCAGTTTTGCGGTAACTCTTTGCTTAAAGTAGTAATAGCCGATTTTCGCCTGCGCGTAACCCTCGTTGTGCATCTGCGGGGAAATGCTGTGTTCAATCGGGTCGCCAATCACCAAGCAAATTTTTTCCGCGCCGGCGCTTTCGCCAAGTTGGCTGTACGCCTCCCTTAATTCCCGTGCCGGGACTTGCCCGCTTGCAGTCGCGTTCTCTTCGCTTAAGCTCGCGAAAGTAAAAAACGCTCCAAAATTGGGCGATAGAATTCGAGAAACAATGCCGAACTCGCCCATACAAAAGCTTACTATGGGCGTCCTTGATTCTTTCACTAGCGAAAGTGTAATCAGGTTGTCCGAGAACTTGTTTGCAAAACAGACTATTTTGCACGCGAACGCGCCTTTCCCAATCATTTCGCCCTCGAGTTTCTTCAACTCGCTCAAGCTTGGCGTAGAGTGCGCAAAGTGCTTTGACAAAATCAGCTTTATTCCCTTCTCATCCAAAAACGGCTTTAGCCCGTCAATTATTTTCGAGTCAAACTCCAAGTCCACGAAATCAATTCTCGCGCTTGCAATTACTTTCTTGAACAACTCGAGTCTTTCCCTCTCGCCGCCCTCGAATTTCCCCAACTCCCACGACGGGCGAATGGTGGCAATCACTTTCTTGCTGGACTCGATTTTTCCAAGCGCGCTTAAATCGCTTAATTCCTTTTTTGGAAAACAATCCAAGCGCAGCTCAATAAAATCAGCGGGGTTTTGAGCTTCCTTGAACTGCTTGATGCTTGTAATCGGCACGCAAATCTTTTGCATACTAAAGTTAAGCCAAGCGCGTTTTTTTATACCGCTAGCTTGATTACTTTCTTATGCCGATGAAAAGACCGTTGAAGCCGCTTGGCAAAAAACCCGTTTTCACGGTTCACGAACTTGATTTTAACGACCCGCGCGTAGTTGGGCAGGCCGCCGAAGTTTTATTTAAAGCCTACGAGAAAAAACCCGATTTCTCCGCAGTCCCGGCCAATTGGAGTCCTAATGCGGCGCTGGAGAGAATTAACTTGCATTGGCTTAACGCGGTTAATCTCCAGCAAGGCAAAGCATTTGTTGCTAAAGACAATACTGGAAAAATTGTTGGAGCTGCAATAGGCCACTTGGATAAAATAGGGGGTGGGAATACGATTTACTGGCTTGGCGGAGTTGCAGTTCACCCTTCTTTTCAAAGGCGAGGCGTTTCAACATTATTGACTCAAGCAAGATTGGGCGCCGCTAGGGAACTTGGTTGTAAAACAATTATGACTAAAGTGCATAAAAAAAATACGGCTAGGCTAGGGCAGTTTAAGAAAGAAGGGTTTGCCCGATTTCAAACGGTTGATGAAAATTTTTATTTATTTAGGAAAGAACTTGAAAGTCCTTGATTAGCCCTTATCGTCTTTTCCGTGCGAATTTGCTGCCTTGATTTTCTCCAACTGCTTTTCAAGCGCCGCCTTTAATTGCGGTGCAATAAAGTTTTGCGAGTAAACATCCGCTTTTGCCGCAATCGCGAGTTTCGCCGCGAGGGTTCTGGCAATCTTGCCTCGCGTCTCGTCCGGCGCGCCGCGCACTATTCCCGCCTGGAATATCACTCCGTGCTTTGGACTCGGCGTCCCCGCACGCAAGTGCTTGAACAGGCTTTTCTCCGCGCCCATTACTTGAATCGTGCTAGCAGGCATCTCCCCCAATCGCTCTAGGCTCCCCGCTTGGCTTAAAATCCGCGCGGCTAAAACCGGGTCAACCAAGTGGCTGATGTTTTTCAACAAGTCGTTTGCCTGGCCGTCGATAAACTCTTCCATCTTCTGCTTTTGCCCCAGAGTCTCCAATATCGCGCTGGCCAGTTGCTTGATTCCCTGCGTTTCGCTTGCGGAAAACTTGGAGCCGAAACTGTGTTTTATCTTGTCCATTAACTCCTTGGCCTTCAAGTCCCCGACTAGCTCTGCTAAAAACTTTTTCTCAAAATCTTCCTTGCAGCCGAATTCTTGGACTATCTTGCAGTAATTCTCTTCATTGTCAAGCGAGAATTCCGGGTAGTTGATGTGGAACCACTCGTCCAACCTTGTGAACAAAATGCTCTTGGCGGCATCCAAGTCGTCAAGCGTCCTAACCGCTTGAATCAAGCTCGCGCCCTTTCCAGTGTACGCTTCCTCAACCCGCATCTTGGCTTTTGAAAGAAAATCCTTGCGCCTGTCGAACTTTCCGTGAAACTCCTCGCGCTCGTCTTTGTCGCTGAAATCCTTTTTTTCTCCAAAATCTCGCCTAGGCTTATCGCCAAAATCCCTTCTAGGCCTGTCGTTAAACTCCCTTCGAGGCGGCCTGTCTCCAAAATCACGCTTTGGTCGGTCACCAAAATCTCTTCGTATGGGTCTGTCGCCAAAATCGCGTCTTGGAGGCCTGTCGCCGTAGCTTAGTCTTGGCTTGTCTCCATATTCCCTTCGGGGCGGCCTGTCTCCGTATTCTCTTCGCGGCGGGCGGTCTGAAAAATCGCGTCTTGGCCTGTCGCCGAAATCGCGTCGTGGAGGCCTGTCGCCAAAGTCTCTTCGTGGAGGGCGGTCGCCGTAGCTTGGTCTTGGCCTGTCGCCATAACTTGGTCTTGGGCGATCGCTTCCATAATTGCTTCTTGGAGGCCTGTCGTTGTATTCTCTTCGCGGTGATCGGTCGCCGTAACTTGAGGTTCTAGGCCTATCCGAGTAACTTCTTTGCGGCCTGTCACCAAAGTCTCTTCGTATGGGCCTGTCGCCGTAGCTTGGTCTTGGGCGATCGCTTGCGTAACTTGAGGTTCTTGGTCGGTCTCCAAAACTGCTTCTAGGCCTGTCGTTGCCGAAGCTGCGTGGTTTTTCTGCGCTAAACCCTCCGCTGGATTCCCGCGCTCTTTGGGGCTTGCCGCCCTCGCGCATTCTTTGCTTGAAAGTCGGCTTTGAGCCATCCCTTCCCCTGGAAACGAATTTCTTCATAGCAAACACTCTAATAGCCAATCAGTAATTTCTAGCAAAACAAGTTAATAAACAGTGTTAAGCTTCTTATTTAAATCACAACCCAAGGGGGGAACTCCCCCCTTAGTTCGTGACAAGCGTCTTAGGGGGCTTTGCCCCCTGAAACCCTTGGGTTCACACCCCCAAATTTCTTTTTCCATTACACGCGTCAAGCGAAGCTTGACGGTGCCCATTCAAACTCTTTGTTTGAATTGGGCTGCTTTTTCTTCCTAAGAAAAAGGGTTAACCCAAACCCCCCTTGAGCGGTTTATTCGCGCTTGTTTTTCAACCTCGCCCTCATTGTTTTCAGCAACGGCGGCTCTTCGGTTAATCCAAGCTTTCTTGCTTGCGGAATGCGCAGTTTTTCCGTTCCTGGAACGTACGGGGAAACGGCAGTGTACTTGAGCCATACTTCAAGCATTCGCTCGTCCATTGGAATTCCCTCTTCTCGCAATTGCCTCGCCACCGCAAGGGCAGCAACGTGCCTTCTTGAAGCCAAACCAGCCAGTTGGGGCTTTGCTAAAATAATGTTTTTTACCTCCCCCTCATCCAATCCAACGAGCCTGCCAAACAGCCTGGCCTTCCTTAATGCGCGCTCGTGGTCTAATCCGGCAAACTGCGGGTGCCGCATAATTGCTTTTTTTACTGCCTTCTCGTTTCCGTATGCTACAGTTGCTTTTCTAACCACTCGTTCGTAATCGAGTCCGGCAAACTGCGGGTGCTGCAAAACCGCTTTTTTTACCGCATCAGCGCTTCCAAACACCTTAGCCGCGTCCCGGACTACCCGCTGGTGGTCGTA
>JACRGG010000072.1 GCA_016217775.1 Microcaldota archaeon | reverse complement strand
GTAAAGCGCGTCGAATTTTTTTCGCGAAATGTTCTTGCTTTCTTTTTCCCCGCCTTCTATTCCCCCAAGCATTCCAAGGCACGTTAATAGCGCGAGGGAATTGTCCTTGTCCAAAACCATTCTTCCATTCTCCACTTCGTGGGCAATGCACAAGTCCTCCAATACTTTCTTGCCTTTCTCGTCTGTGGAAATCACGAGGCGCTTGAAGTCAAACCACTCGTGCTCGGCCTTCCCGTGCTGCGATATTGCGTCAACGAGTGTCTTCAAATCGTCTATCGTAATGTCCTTGAACCGGTAAGAGTATTTTGGCGCGAGGGCGACGCCGGTTTTTCTTGACAGCTCTATTGCCTCGCCGGCGGAAATTTCCTGGGCTTGAGCAAAAGTTTTTTCAACTCCCGCCGCGGCAAGCTCTTGAACGTACCACTCCTCGCAGTACCCCGCGCCGACGAGTGGGTGGTTGGACTTAAAAAAATCCCCGTAGTTGCACAACAAATCGCCGATAAACAGTATTTTCTGCACTCGGCTTTTCAGCGCCGTTGCCTCGCCAACCGATTTTATCGAGCGCACGCTCCCGTTAGAAAGCAATACCGTGGGCCCCTCGATTTGCTCGCAGTAAGTGACTATGCACCCCTTGCCCGGCCGCTCGATTTTCAACTGCGTCCCAAGCACGGGGAATTCGTCTAGAATCACCGAGGTAGCCGGGTGAATGCCCTTGCTCATAATCCCCATTAATGCAGTGCGCCCGTAGCGCAAGCGGAATCCGCCTTTCTCCATCGGGTAGGAAAAAATCGGCCTGCCCGCCACGATTTCGTCAATGTATTTTTTGCTCGGCTTTATTTGAGTCGCCTTCTCGTCCTTCTTGGTTACCTTCACTAATTTCTCGAGCCAACTCCAGTCCAGCCCGCCCGATTTTTTCGCTATCTTCATTACTTTTGCCGCCTTGAGGCACACTCCCTCGCTTAACACCAGGCACATTCCGCCCCGCACCTTGTTTGTTGGAATGCTCGGCACGTTCTTGTGGTTTCCCACCTCGTAATGCTCGGTCGGCTCTCCGTCAACGCACACCGGGCAGTTTCTCATAATGTGGCGCACTTCGTCCTCGGTCGGCACGTACTGGCCCGCGCGCGTTCTCATAGCATAAAGATTCGATTCCTCGACGTACCGCTCGACCTCGGTGTCGCTTGGCCTGTAATCCGCGATTTTCGCCATTTTCCTGCAGTAATCCGCAATCAACAGCGTGAACGCCTGTCCAGTCCCGCCCGCTCCCCTAATCGGCCCCGAGAAGAACACCGCGGCGTAATCGCTTGAATCAGCGTTTTTTCTAATCTGCACTTTAGTCACTCCCTCGATTGGCGCGGAGACTATGGCTTCGGTTGCAAGCGCCAAGCCCGTGCGCACCGCCTGCTCGATTCTCTTTTCCTTCTCGCGAGTCGTCAACGAGGGGCTGTCCAACGCGGTTTTATCTGAAGAGTACTTTCCTTCCATAATCAATTTCGAGATTTCAAACGCCGCTGTTTCCCTAGGCATTTTCTTCATTAACTCATTCAAGTCCGCGCCAACGCCGGGTGGGCCAACCAGCTTCTCAACTCGGTCAACCAAATCGTTTGCAGCCGGGATTTCAACAACTCCCTCCGGGTCCAACCCCTTTGCCCTCGCCTTGTTCGCAGCCAAGTACGCGCGGTCAAACTCTAGAGTAATCGAAGCCAAGTAATCCACGACTCCCCTGTTGCCTTCCTCGCTCATATTTCCAATTCAACCTTTTAAACAAATATTTTTCAGCATTCAACTTCCTGCAGGGCTTTTTTCGCGCCCAGCCTGACTTCTTCCCACAAGTTTTTCTCTTCATCCAAATCCGCTTGCGAAAACCACTTTACTTGCATAGACTCGCTGTTTTTCTCCCCGGTTTTTTCCCCAAGCGCCTTGGCGAAGTAAACAAAGTCAATGTGGTAGTGGTTCTCCTCAATCAACTCCAACTGCAGGTTGTACGGCGCGATTAACTGCACTACGCGCTCCCCATCCAATTTCTTCAACTCGTCGAACACTTTCAAATTCGCGTTCACCAACTGCGCGTCCAAGCCCGTTTCCTCCCTGACCTCGCGCAATGCCGCGTCTTGAGGCAACTCGTTTTCCTCAACGTGCCCGCCGGGAGGCAGCCAAGCGCCAAGCTTTTTGTGAAGCAGCAAAATCGTTTTCTTCCCGTCCTCAAATCGCTTCACCACAAACGCGGTTGCAACAAAGTGCCTGACCAACCCAAGGGGGGGAACTCCCCCCTTAGTTCGGTCGGCTGCCCAAACCCCCCTTAGGCGGATGTCTTTCTTATCTTCAAGTGAAAATTCACTCATTTTTTCCAACCCCGCTTTTCTCCCCGCCAACCGCCTGCACCACGCTATTGTCCTGCTTAAAGTCAATCAGGCTCAAAGTCCCCAAGTGAAGGTCGTAAATGGGAAGTATTGCCTGGGTGGGAACGTACCCCTGCTTTAACTGGTAGTCCGTAGTGTCCTGCCAGCACCCCGCGTTTACTATCATCGTCCCGCGGTAATCGCGCTGCGCGTTGTGGTGCACGTGGCCGAAGTGAAAAATGTCCGGCGCCTCGTCAATCAATAGATAATCCTTGTTCTCCGGGACAATCGGGTTATCCCCGTAAATCGGCGAGAGATGCCTTTTCTTCAGCCACTCAACCGCCGCGCGGTCTGGCTGGCTAATCGCGCCGTTTAACTTGCTCATCGCCCCAACCGTTGAGTAAATGCTGTCCCCGTGGTACATCAGCGTGCTAAACCCGTGGATTTTAACGAGTGCCGGGGAGCCGACGAAGTGAAAGTTCTTGAACTTGCCTAATTCCTTGGTGAAAACCGGCAGCAGCTTCGGCCTTGGCTCCGCCAAGCGCACGGCATCGTGGTTGCCCGGGCAGACAATAACGTCAATGTACTCGGGAATGCTCTTCATAAACTCCTCGAACATCTCGTACTGCGTGAAAATATCCTTAGTCAACAGCTCTTTTTCCTGGCTGGGGTAAATCCCGATTCCATCAACAACATCGCCCGCGACTAATAAGTACTTTATCTTGCTAGCCTGCTCGCGCTGCTTCTCGCTCCCCTTGCCGTTGAGAAACTCAAGGAACTTAGTGAAGTGGTCCTTGAGGAAAAACTTCGAGCCAATGTGCAAGTCGCTGACAAACGCAACCGAAACGTCCTCCTCGCTCCTCTTTTTCTGCCTGAACGCAACGTCCGCCACTACGACTTCCTTAATCACGAACAAGTCGCGGCTCTTCAAACCGTCGAAGGCAATGACTTCGTCATAAACCAAGTCGCTCGCGGCCTCCCACGCCTTGGAGTCCTTCATCGCAATGCACGTGACCAGCGACTCGCCGTCCTCCAACTCGACGATGACGTGCCCGTTCTTGCTTTGCTTTTTTTCGTAAACCATTCCAACAACGCGGACCATCTTCCCGCCGTACGAATCAAGCTTGGAGAGGGGAATCATCGGGTGCGCGGACTGGCGGCGCTTGTAAATATTCGCGCCCCGCGCCAAGCGGTCCTTAAAGTATTCTATGAAATCCCCTACTTTTCCCTTGCACGTGCTCTTGTCCGTAACGTCCGAAGTTGCGTCTTCAACAACGCTTGAATCAAATTCCTTCGCCAACGGCCGGTACCCCGTCTCGTGGCGCACTATCACCTGCGCGCTTTTTTCCTTCAAGGAAATGTCGGAGATTACCTCGTCTATCTTCTCGCGCGTTACAATAAACTCGTTTTTTTCAACCAGCTTCTCGATTATCTTCTCGAAATTATCTAGCGTTGAAAGCAATTCAAGTGCTTGAGGCTGGACTATCAACTGCTTTTGCCTAACTGCGTCTAGCACTAACTGGTTCAAACTGCCTATTCCACCTAAAAAACCGCCCTATACAAGCGGAGAATCAATCAATCTTTTCTCCCCCAATCGTTTTAAACCTAACCGCAGGGGGGAGAACTCCCCCCTTTGCAACAAAAAGTTCGTTTGCTTTTTCATCAACCGTTTTTAGAAACTATGCGAGTGGAACCTTCTTAAGCGCGCTTGCGCAAATTATTTAAGCAACCAATTCAATGAATTATCATATTGTTTTAAATAATTTGAGTTATTTCAAAAAATTTTTTCTCTAGAACAATTTATGCGCGTGAAATCCCGGATGACCGACTACTCTAAGATTATTGAAGTCCTCGACCAGTTGATTACGGATACGTCGGTGCCAAAGAACGTGCGAAGCTCGATTTCGCGCGCGAAGGAGAGCCTGTCAAAGCAAGTGGACGACGACCCAGCCGCGCTTTCCACCGCGATTTACGCGCTCGACGACGTTTCAAACGACATTAACCTGCCGATGCACGCGCGCACGATGATTTGGAGCATTTTAAGCGAACTGGAAGCAAGAAAATAACGGGGACTGGCAATCGCACTTATGGTTCAAGTAAAATTAAGGAAATTCCTTGAGGCTAACAAAGTAACTTTTTCTTCGCATCAGCAAGACCACAAACTCGTTTTTACCGCGCCCTCGCAAATTCCTCTCGAGCGAATCATAACTGCAGCTAAAAAAAGAGGCGTGAGGGTAGTCCACCCTTTTTTTGCAGACAGAGAAATATCAGCGCCTCAGAACGTGGATATTTCTTTTGTTATAGCGATTCAAAAAGCCGGTTTGGCTACAAAAGGCGGGAAAGAAAATTTTTTGAGCCTGCAAATTGAGGAAAAATAGTTT
Organism: Microcaldota archaeon; assembly: GCA_016217775.1. Classification (GTDB taxonomy): domain Archaea; phylum Micrarchaeota; class Micrarchaeia; order Norongarragalinales; family UBA97; genus JACRGG01. The sequence continues at coordinate 2,022 of JACRGG010000072.1, read as the reverse complement.
TTCGTATCCCGTGATTTTTAAACGAGTATTTTGCACCCGTCTTTTTCCACTATGATGCTAGTCTCGTGCTGGCTTATCAACACGCCCTTGGCTTCAGTGAGCAGCGGGTAGTAGTCTAAAATCCCGGCGTTCTTTAATTCCCTGATTTGAAAGCCGAGCATCGCGTCCTGTTTCAGCCAGCGTTTTGCGAACGGGAGGCTCTTGTACTCCAAGAAAATATTCTCCAGCAATTTTCTAGCGCCAGGGCTTCGCACGTTTCCCAAAGCCGACACGCCGTAAATCTCTTCAAACGCGTGGTCCTCGTGAATTCTGCCAAGTCCAGTTGAAGCAAACGGCTCGATTGCAAACGAGTCTCCCTCCTCGAAAACGTAGTTCCCGCTCTCGTAATTAGGCACCGTGATTCCCGCGTGAATCACGTACTGGTCGAGGGAATGCCCGGACAAGTTTTCAACCGGCTTGAAACCGCGTTTTCTAATCTCGCCTTCGATTACCCGGCCGATTTCACGCACGTTAATACCCGCTTTAACCGTAGCCAGCGCGGATTCAAGTGCTGTCTTGCTTGCCTCCAATAATTTTCCGTTCTCCCCCGAAAAATCAACCGTAACCGCGCAGTCCGCAATGAAGCCGTCAACGTGAGTGCCGATATCTATTTTCAAAACGTCTTTCTCCCCAATCACTCGTGGGTCATTAAACCGCGGCGTGTAATGGGCTGCTTCATTGTCGGTGCTTAAGTTCGCGGGAAAGGCGATTCCAACGCCCAGTTCCCTAATCTTGTCTTCAGCAATTTTAGCCAAGTCGATTAGCTTCATTCCAACCCTGGCATTCGCCTTCGCGTAGTCCAAAGCCGTGCGAGCCGCCTTGCCCGCCTTGACGTGCGCCGCGATTCTCTCCTCTTCGCTAAAATGCTCGTGCTCGTCTTCCCCGCCGTCTTCATCGTGCTCGTGATGATGGTGGTGCCCGTGGTTGTGGCTGTGCTCAGTCATTATAATTTCACTAGTCAAGATTTTGTTTGCTAATGCTTTTAATTACGTATATATTGCTTCAAGGCTTAAAGTTTTTTATGAAAGACGACTGGAGGCGGTTAAGCAGGAAAACCCTGCATTCAACTCCCTGGATTAGCTTCGTGAAGGCAAAGTACCGCAACGCAGAGACAAAATACGCAATGAATTACTACTACTGCGTTATTCCAAGCGGGTCAGTAGTGTTTCCAATCGACTCTCGCGGTAGAATATTGCTGCTTTACGGCTTCGCCCCGCCTTTAAACAAGAAAATCCTCTCGCCGGTTTCCGGCACCGTCCACGAAAGCGAGTCAAGCGGTAAAACCGCGAGCCGCGAGCTCCTCGAAGAAACCGGGTTGGCAGGCAAGCTTGAAAAAATCGCTTCGTTCCACCCCGGGCCATTCAAGTCCACGGGGGAACTCACGGTCTTTATAGCCACTGGAGTGAAAAAAATCGCGCAGCCTAACCTCGAGCCCACCGAGACTTTCTCCTACCGCTGGATGAGCCTAAACAAAATCCTCTCGCTGGCAAAAACCGGGAAGATAAAAAACGGAATCCTACTCTCCGCATTAATGCTCGCGATGCCGAGATTAAGGAAATATTTGAGGAAATGAATAAATGGTGCGTCTTACTAAATTGCTGTAAGGCTTTTTTGCCAACTCTAGCAGAACGCAATAACGCAAATGCTCATACTATTTTAGGCATAAACCTAAACTCTCGGATGAATGGCTCCAATCGGAGTATTCTCAGCTTGATTCCAAAGAGCTTGTAGGTGGTTTGAAGGGCTTTTTCAGCCATCTTCTCGAAAGTTAGGTTTTTATCCGCACGGTTTCCACGCCTGAACGCGTCGTTTGTGACAAACCAAGTATTTATCTTCATTAGCTGTTGCATGACAGGACATATGGTGCCACTTTGAGTTGAGAAGTTAGTGGGCTTCGCAGGGCTTTTTTTTGCCCTGCGCCTCCTAAGTTTGTTTGTCGAAACGAACTGGGGAGGTGCCCTGTATGAAGTATGTGAAAGAGTT
>JACRGG010000010.1 GCA_016217775.1 Microcaldota archaeon | reverse complement strand
GTGCGCGAGAAAATGCGCGTAGAGGCGCTCTTGGGCAAAGAAACTTTTTTCACTACCGGCAGCCGCACCATTGAGCCGGGTTGGATAAAGTTTTTTTCCCCATACGCGCGCTTTAGCGAAACGCAGCTGCCCGCGTGGAAAAAAGGCGATGGGGTTTCGGCGGAGAAAATCGAGTTGCTGGAAAAGCAGACTCAGCCCCCGAAAAGGTTTTCGCAGGCAAGCATTATCAAGAAGCTGGAGGAATTGGGGATTGGAACTAAGGCGACGCGCGCCGAGATTCTCCAGACTCTCTACGACAGAAATTATATTACGGGCAAGAAATCAATTGAAGTCACTGATTTTGGCCAGTCCGTCCACGGAGCGCTCGCGCACAACGTGCCTGAAATCCTGTCGGAGACACTGACCAAAAAATTCGAGGAAGAGCTTGGCTTGGTCGAATCGGGAAAGAAGCAGCAGGAGCAGGTCGTCGAGGAAGGAAAGCAAATTCTAACGAGTGTTCTCGCCGAGTTTAGCAAAAAGCAATCCGACATCGGTGTAAAATTAAAGGCGGCGGCTAACGAGACTAGGCGGGTTGAAAGCACGCTAGGCGGATGCAAGTGCGGCAACGGGCAGTTAGCAATTAAGCGAAGCAAGTTCGGCCAATTCGTTGGGTGCACCGCGTACCCAAACTGCAAGCAGACTTACCCATTGCCGCGCGACGCGCTGATAAAGCCATCGGATAAGGCGTGCGAAAAGTGCGGCACTCCGATAATTACGGTCATTCGAAAGGACAAGCGTCCGTGGAATATGTGCATGGACCCCGCGTGCGAGACTAAAAAAACGTGGGCTAATACTAATTATTCCAAGAAAGGAGTATGAAAAGAAATGAAAGAGGAAGAAAAGAAATGAAGATAGTTCTCGACCCGAAAAAATCCTTTGCTCAAAACAAGGCGGGTTATTTCGAGGCCGCTAAAAGCGCGAGGCTAAAGCAGGGGAAAATCCTGCAGACCATCGCGCGCCTGCAGCTTAGCTTGAACGAGGAGAAGGCAAAGCCAGTCCAATTGCAAGCAGCCAGCGTGCGCGTGAAGCAAAGCGTTGAAAAAGAGTGGTTCGAGAAATTCCATTACTTCACTACATCCGGCGGGCAATTGGTTATCGCGGGGAAAGACGCGAAGCAAAACGACTTGCTGTTTTCCAAGTACTTTGATGATAATGACTTGTTCCTCCACGCCGACGTTCACGGCGCGGCCGCGACGATAATCAAAAACGGGGTTGAGGCAAGCGAGCAGGCGAGAAAGGAAGCGGCGCAATTCGCGCTGTCTTACTCAAGCGCGTGGAAAGCCGGGCTGAAAGCGGGTGACGTGTTTGCTGTTCCAAAAACACAGGTTTCCAAGTACTCGCACGGGGAGTTCGTCGCCAAGGGCGCGTTTATGATATTGGGGAAGAAACAGTGGTTTAGGAACCTCGAGCTGAAACTCGTGCTGACGGCGGGCAAGGGCGGAAAGCTCTTTTCATTCCCATCTGATTACGCGGGGGAGTTTGGCGAGAAAAAAATCGTCTTGACTCCCGGGTCCGACGGGAAAAACGCGGTAGCGCAAGAGATTAAAAAACGGTTGGGCATTATTAATGTCGACGAAATGCTCTCGGTGATTCCCGGAGACTCGAAAATAGTTTTGTAATCAAAGTAAATTATTGTAAACGGCATTTAGGGTTGTGTTTGTTATGAGCGAAAAGCAGGAGCTTGACTTGAAGGTCGCCGAGGCGATGCAAATCGATTACGGCAAGCGAGTCGTTAGGGTGGACTCCACCGCGCGCCGCCTCCTTGAAATCACTACTGGAGACATTGTTGAAATCAAGGGCAAGAAGAAAACCGCGGCGATAGTATTGCCGTCGCACCCGGCCGACGAGGGGCTTAACATAATCCGGATGGACGGAATCCTCCGCCAAAACGCGTCAGTTGGATTAGGCGACCGAGTGAAAATAAGGAAGGCCGAGATAAAGCCCGCGAAGAAAATCGTCTTGTCCCCAAACCAGCCCACGCGCTACGCTCCCGGATTCGACCAGTTCGTGAAAAAAAGCCTGATTGGAAAACCCCTCTCGGTTGGCGACGTGTTAAGCGTAAACGTTTTCGGCACTTCATTTCCATTCGCAGTCGCGCAAACCGTGCCGACGGGATTGACCATAGTAAACGAGGAAACGGAAGTAACGCTTTCAGAAGAGCCCGTAAAAGACGTCGGCAAGGTGCAGACGATTTCGTACGAGGACATCGGCGGAATGAAGGAGGAAGTCAAGAAAGTCCGCGAGATGATAGAGCTTCCAATGCGCCACCCGGAATTATTTGATAGGCTTGGAATCGAGCCGCCAAAAGGAATTTTGATGTACGGCCCGCCCGGAACGGGCAAGACGCTGTTGGCAAAAGCAGTCGCGTCGGAAAGCGAAGCGCATTTTATCACGATTAACGGCCCGGAGATAGTCTCCAAGTTCGTCGGCGAGGCTGAAGAGCGCCTGCGAAAAATTTTCACCGAAGCCGAGCAAAACGCGCCGTCGATTATCTTCATTGACGAGCTTGACGCAATCGCGCCAAAACGCGACGAGGTAGTCGGCGAAGTAGAGCGCAGAATCGTCTCGCAACTGCTGACTTTAATGGACGGGCTGAAAAGCCGCGGGCAAGTCGTAGTCATTGCCGCGACGAATCGGCAAAACGCAATTGACCCCGCATTGCGCAGGCCGGGAAGATTCGACCGCGAGGTTGAAATAGGCGTGCCGGACAAGAAGGAGCGCGAGGAAATCCTTCAAATCCACACTCGGGGAATGCCGCTTGCCAAAGACGTTTCACTAAAGGAGCTTGCGGCAATCACGCACGGATTCGTGGGCGCGGACTTGTGGAGCTTAGCCAAGGAGGCGGCGATGAAAGTTCTTCGAAGGCTGTTGCCTAAAATTGATTTGGACAAGGAAATCCCCCAAGACATTTTGGACAACATCAAGGTTGAGAAGAAGGACTTTATGGACGCGCTGCGAGAAATCCAGCCTAGCGCGCTGCGCGAAGTGTTCGTTGAAGTCCCCAACGTCAAATGGGAGCAAATAGGCGGGCTTGAAACCGTGAAGATGCAGATTAAGGAGGCAGTAGAGCTTCCATTAAAGCGCCCGGAAGTGTTTGCGAAAGTCGGAATTTCCCCAATCAAGGGAATACTATTGTTCGGCCCCCCCGGAACCGGAAAAACATTATTGGCAAAGGCGGTTGCAACAGAGAGCGAAGCGAACTTCATTTCAGTGCGCGGGCCGGAATTATTGTCGAAATGGATTGGAGAATCGCTTTCATACGATGAGCCGATATGGGCCATTGAGAACGGAAACCTCAAGCGCGTTGAAATAGGCAAGCTTGTGGACGAGCATTTGAGCGAAGTTGAGGCCGGGGGCTGCGTCCAGGCGGTTAAACAGAAGAGCCAAATGCTTACTTTTACTATTGATGAGGGAGGAAAAACCAAGCTTATGCCGGTAGACGATTTTATCAGGCACAAGGCGGCCTCGACTTTATATAAGATAACCACGCGCACCGGAAGGCAGCTGACTACAACTCCCGACCACGCCTTATTCACTTTGCGAAACGGCGGCGTGAATTCAATTCCAACAAGCGAACTGGTAGCCGGAGAGTCTTTTGTCGCAATTCCGGCGCGCCTCCCGTCTTTTGACCGAGAAGAGGTTTGGGACTTGGTTGACTTGTTTAAAGAAGATAAGAAAGTTTTCGTAAAGCCCAACGCGTTATTTTCACAGGCTGTTTCAAAACTAGGCGCTGATTTTGTTGCAGAAATACTTGGCGTGTCAAAGCGCTACGCTAAAGAGAATATCGGCCGCGCGCGCAACTCCCTTCCGCTACCGTCATTCCATAAGCTTATGGCCGCAGCGGGAATTGGATTTGATTCAGGCGAGATTTCCTTGTCATATATTGGAAGCACGCAGACGCTTTGCGGCCGCATTTTCGCAAACCGCGACTTGTGCTACTTGATTGGCTTTTGGGTTGCGGAAGGAGACTATAACAAGACTTCACTGCGCTTTTCCAACCATAATGAGGAGAACCGCAAGGAGTTGATGAATGCAATTTCCGGCCTTGGCGTAAAATACCACGCGTACAAGGGCGTCATACGAATCGAGCACCCTCTTTTAACCGCGTTTTTCAAGCGCGTGCTCGGCTTTGAGCCTTACGCCGACAACAAGCGCGCGCCGGACTTCCTGTTTGCATCCCCGCGCCAGCATATTGCGGCTTTCTTAAGGGCTTATTACAGCGGGGACGGCAGCGTTCACGGCAATTCCCACCGCTATATGGTTGAAGCCTCGACTTCAAGCCGCTCCCTTGCGCGCGACGTCCAGCACCTGCTTCTGCATTTTGGCCTTGTTGCAACGATTTGGCGCGGGACTGAAAAGCGGACTGGAGGGCCGAAGCTGAAAGTATTGTTCAGCGGAGTCACGAACTTCGAGCGATTCAGGGAAGTCGGGTTCAGCCAGTCATCAAAGCAGGCGCGCCTCGAGGCTTACACGACCGCTAAGGCGTGGAAGCGCAGCGGCCTCATTCCAATTGATGCGGGTATTCGCGCGTGGCTTTGCGCAAACGGGTATTCGCAATGGACTACATCGCAAGGAATTGGAATAGACAAGCTGCGCCAAGCGCTAAGCCTGCGCGACCCGCTGCGAAAATTCAAGTTCGCGTGGGAGCTTGTTGAAAGCGATTATTACTTTGACAAGGTTGTGAGCGTGGAAAAAGTAGGCTACGGCAAGCCGTTTGTCTATGACATCAGCGTGCCGGGGCCGCAGCGTTTTCTGGCAGGAGAAGGAGACTTGCTGGTCCACAATTCCGAGAAGGGAATCCGCGAGGTTTTCCGCAAAGCCAGGCAGGCCGCACCGTGCATTATTTTCTTTGACGAAATCGACGCGCTCGCGCCGGGCCGAGGCGGCTCGGAATCCGACGGCCACGTTACTGAAAGAGTGGTTAACACTTTGCTTGCGGAAATGGACGGGCTGCAAAACTTAAAGGACATCGTGGTAATCGGCGCGACTAACCGCGTTGACATAATCGATTCCGCATTGCTTAGGCCGGGGAGGTTCGACAAGCTTCTTGAAATCCCGTACCCTGATGAAACCGCGCGCCTTGGAATACTCAAGATTCACGCCAAGCACATGCCGTTAGCATCAGATTTGGATTTGGTTTCCTACGTGAAGAGGACCGAAGGGTATTCGGGCGCGGACTTGGAGGGATTATGCCGCGAGGCGGGAATGAACGCGCTGCGAAGAAGCCTTGACTCCAAGGCTATTGAATCGAAGGATTTTGAGCTCGCGCTCCAGGCGGTGCGGCCGTCATTAGTGCAAAAGCCAGTTGCGCAAATCAAGGGATACTCCTAGCGCGCCGAGAATGGCGTTAGTCTAGCCGAAAAAAATATTTTAGCGGGTTATTGAAAATGAATTTCAAGGTAATGGCGTTTTCGATTGTGCTGCTGTCCGCGCTTTCTCTAGTCGCGTTTGGCTTAAGCGCTCCGATAAACTCCGCATTGGGATTGAAGGAAAGCCTGCTTACGGACTTTTGGAAGCTTCTCGCCCTCTCGATTGGCTCCTCTATCTTGCTTGGCATCGCGTTCCCGTACTTGCGCGGAGTGAGGAGGGGCGATAAGTTAATTGCGCAGGTTTCAAGAAAGCAAACTCAATCGCACCCAAGCGGGCCGCAAGCGGTTTTCTTCGTGCAAACCGTTTTGGTGACCGCATTGTCCAACGGGTGGAAAGGCGGGAAAATCAAGGTTCGCTTTGACAACGGGCACAACGGCGAGGGAATAATCTCCGCCTACCAAGGCACGTTCTCCCCCGCGACGATTCAAATAACCGAGAGCGAGCTTTAATGCACCTTGAGGAAGCACTCCACATTCTCGTGTCCGTAGTCACGATTTCAATCGCGTTCACCATCTTGTACACCGGCTCTTTTGACATAACGAGCAATTTCGCGTTCAACTTCGCGCAAATACTTTTCACGGTAGGTTTGGGCTTTATTATTCACGAGCTTGCCCACCGCTACGTCGCGATTAAATACGGGGCGAAGGCGCGCTACCGCGCGTGGACTCTGGGCTTGGTCTTCGCGATTCTCACCTCGTTTGTAGGATTCGTCTTCGCCGCGCCAGGCGCTGTGTACGTTTACGGAAAGACTTTGACGCGCGAGCAAAACGGGAAAGTCTCCCTCGCCGGTCCATTCTCAAACCTCTTGCTCGCTATTTTATTTCTCGTAATAGGCTTGCTCGCGCCCGGCTTGCGGGAAGTAAGCTCGCTTGGAGTCCAAGTCAACGCGTTCCTCGGCTTGTTCAACTTGATTCCATTCCACCCCCTAGACGGGGGGAAAATCTACGAGTACTCCAAAACCAAGTGGGCGCTAACCGCGGCTGCCCTATTGGTGATGCTGCTTATTTCTCCGCTTGCCTTTGGTTAAGCCGTCGGCATTAATTGCGTAAAGGCTTAAGTAACGCCCGTGACACTATTTCTTGCATGGAATGGAAGGTAATCGTCCGCAGGCAGTTGAGCGTTTTGTTCTACGACTTGCTCACTCAAAGAAATTCCGCGCCCAAGACAAAACCAGTTCTCGGCGTGCAAATGGGCTTTGCCGACTACCGCGCGATTGAAGGAGTTGTAGCGCACCCCGCGCGCGAGTTCGAGGACGTAGTTGCGCGAATAAAACGCGAGTACGAAAAAAACGGGTGCGCGCAGTTAAACCACTTCATTAAAACCTGGCACGCGCAGTACAAGAAATTCCGGTTAGTCGCTGAAAAAATCGGCGAAACCGACTACTCTTCTAGTTCTAGCAAAGAACTGCTTGATGATTTTGTGAAGCTTGAAAACGCGTATGCGGATGCTTCAACCGCATTATCCATCCCGTTATGCGCGGGGGATGCGGTAGAGCAATTGTTCAAGGAGTACTTGGCAAAACGCTCTAAGCGCCCGCACGATGACTTTATTGCCTTCACAACGGCAGAAAAAGAAAACGACGGCAACATCGAATTGCGCGAGGCGCTTAAGCTTGCGTTGAAGAAAAAAAACGGCGAGGACATTAGCGGGCAAGCGAGAGTTCACGCGGAAAAATTCGGTTGGATAAACACGCGCGGGTTTTTGGGAAATCCGTGGACGGAGCAAGACGTCTTGAAGAGAATCGGCGAGATTGACGCAAGCAAAGCGAAAACCCAATTGCAGGGCTTGGAGGAGCACGCAAAGTTAGTCGGGAAGGAAACGGGCAAGGCGTTAGCTGAATTGAATGCTGGAGAGGATTTCACCCAGTTAGTCCAAGTCGCGAAGGAACTGGTTTACTTGCGCACGCTGCGTATGGACGAGAACGTGAAAAACGGGTTTCTCTCAAGGCCGTTGTTCTCCAAAATCGCAAAGCGCCTCGGATTGCAAATGCAGGACTTGTTTTGCCTCACCGCGGGTGAAATAAGGACAGGATTAGCCGGCGGGAAGGTTGACGAAAGAATTATCGGCGAGAGGAAGAAAGGCTTTGGCTTTGTGAAACACAATGAGGAAGTTCAAGTCTTCTCCGGCACAGCGCTGGAGGAGTACAAGAAGAAATACGTCGAGCAGGAAAACGTTGAGGGCGTTACGCAAATTAAGGGAACCAGTGCGTTTGCGGGCGCGGCTCGGGGAATTGCTAGAATTGTTTTGTCTAAAGCAGAGGCGGCTAAGGTAAAGCAAGGAGAAGTACTGGTCGCCTCAATGACCGTCCCGGACTTCGTGCAGGCGATGGAGAAAGCCTC
>JACRGG010000071.1 GCA_016217775.1 Microcaldota archaeon | reverse complement strand
TTCCGTTAACGCTTTTTCTTTCTAAGAAAAAGGGTTAGCCCAAACCCCCGCTATTCCTTGAGTAGCTTTTTCAGTTTTTCAACCAGCGGCACTGGCGTTGGGTCAAACCCGTTTTTCAGCGCGAGGTAATAACTAGCGTACTCGAATAACAATAGCGTCCAAAGCATTTGCTGCGCAAAACCGCCGCCCTCGACTTTAACCAACTCGACTTTCGCGCCTAATTCCTCGAGGATTTTCTTCGTGATTGCCATCCTCTTCTTCACCCGCGGGTGGTCCTCCTTTCTTTGCAGGAACAAGAAAGCATAATTATCCGCCAATTTAGTGTAGCCAATCAGCTCGTTGTGGTTCAACTCGGGAAACTCGTTGTAGAACGCGGGGTTCTTCCCGTTCTCGTTGAACTTAATCTTGCTGGTGCGCGCGACGCTTGCAAACGCGTGGCTTGAATACACCACTGGCGTCTTGCCGAAAACAAAAGCCGAAATTTCCTCCCCGAGCTTGTCCAACTTGCTTAATTCCCTTCCATCAATCTTCCCGGCTGCTTCAACCAAAACATCAAGCGCTTTTGCCTGCACGCACTTTGCGTCAACCAAGACCCGCAACAACGCGCCGATAAGATACCCGCTCGCGTGGCGCGGTTGCAGTCCTGAAGGAATTTTAATAAACGCAACATTATTTTTTCCACAGATTTGCTGAATCTTCCCGCCCGTAGCGATTCCAAGCAGCCTCGCTTTCGTGCGCAATGCCTTCTCCAAAGACTCTATTGACTCCTCGGTATTCCCCGAGTAGCTTGATGCAACAAAAAGCGTGCTCGAGTCGATTTTAACTCCTTTAGGTAATCCGTAGTGGCGGTGGACGAAAATAAGCTCGTCGTTGCAAAAGCCTTCCTGCACCAAGTAGTCCTTCAATAAATCCGCGTAAAGCGCGCTCCCGCCCATTCCGCAAACAATTACTCTCTTCACGCCGGCAAACCCGCGCCCAACGCCCTGCGCAAGCTTAGCGCCAACCGCGTACTGGCCGGGCATTTGAGTGATTGTTTTGCGCAAATTGCTTTTGTCCAAAGCGCTATTTGTCATATGAAGAAAGTACGCAGGGCGGCTTTTTATTTCCTGCGCCTCTTCAGCTCGTCGAGCACTCGCTCGAGTTCAATCCCGCGGTTTTCCAACGCGATTAAGGTGAAGAAAAGCAGGTCTGCGGCTTCCCAAACCACTTCGGAATCGTTTTTTTCCGCCAGCGCCTGCGCAAGCTCAATGGCCTCCTCGCGCAGCTTCCCCCCGATTTTTTGATTATCGGAGATTATTGAAGACACGAACGAATTCCCGCTTGGATTAATCTTCCTGTCCTTGATTGTCTTAACCAGTTCGTCTAAAACCCCGTAGCTAGCCTGCCTGTCCACACTAAAGCACGACCAGCCACCAGCGTGGCACGCCCCGGTTCCCTGCTGTTCGACAACCGCTAGGAGCGCATCCCCGTCGCAGTCTTTTGAAAGCGAGATTATCTTCTGGAAATTCCCGCTCGAATCCCCCTTGCGCATTTGCCTGCCTGCCTGCCGCGAGTATCTGTGCACAAAACCCGTTTTTTTCATTAATTCAACGCTCTCCTTATTCGCGTACACTAGCGAGAGCACTTGCTTGGTCAAGCCGTCTTGCACTATCAAAGGAGTTAAGCCCGCGTTTTCATCCACTTAAACCACTCTCACTTTAACATTGTTTTTTGCCAAAAACTCCTTGACTTTCACAACGCTCGTCTTTCCGTAGTGAAAAATCCCCGCTGCAAGCGCCGCATCGCAACCAGTTTTTTCAAAAACCTCGAGAAAATCCCGTTCGCACCCCGCGCCGCCAGATGCAATCACCGGAATCCCGACTTTATCCGCGACTGCCTTAGTCAACTCCAAGTCAAAACCGTTTTTCGTCCCGTCCGCGTCAATGCTCGTCAACAGTATTTCCCCCGCGCCAAGCCCCTCGCATTCAACAACCCAATCCAACGCGTTTTTTCCGGTTGGCTTGCTCCCGCCGTAAGAAAACACCATCCACTCCCCCGCCACTTTCTTCGCGTCAACGGCAACTACAATGCACTGGCATCCAAACGCGCGAGAAGCCGCGCTAATAATCCCCGGGTTTTCCAACGCGCTTGTATTAATTGCAACCTTGTCCGCGCCGCACGCGAGAACTTCCCGCACGTCCTCGTTGTTTTTAATCCCGCCCCCGACGGTGAACGGAACGTCGAGCGCCTTCGCGCATTCCTTAATCCACTCGCGGCTTGTCTTCCTCCCCTCGCCGCTCGCGCTGATGTCGAGGAAAACAATTTCGTCCGCGCCCTGCTTAGCGTAATTCCCCGCCAACTCGGCGGGCTTTCCCGCGTATTGGAGGTTAACGAAATTAGTTCCCTTCACGCACTGCCCGTCCTTAACGTCCAAGCACGCGATAATCCGCTTTGATAGCATAACTTATTCAACCGCTCCATTCACTCAAAAATTATTTTCCATTCTCCTGCTTGAATTCTTTTAGCGCATCGGAAAGCGGGAAAACCCCTTCGTACAACGCCTTTCCGACAACCGCGCCCTCGAAACCAATTTTTTTCAACTCCCTCGCATCGCCTAAATCCGTAATCCCGCCGGCCGCTATCAACGGAAGGCTAGTTTGCGCGCGTATTTCGCTGAAAAACTCGGGGCGGATTCCCTCGTTCATCCCGTCCTTTCCAACATCCGTTACCAGAAGCCCGCCGACTTTCGCCGATTCCACGAATGAAAGAAAATCGCTTACGCTCCCGCTTGTTTTCTTCCTCCACCCGTCAATAACCAAGCTCCCGTCTGAAACCTCGCAGCCTACCCAAACCCTTTCGCCAAACTCTTTGCAAAACTCCAGCAGTTTTGGCTCGTCAAACGCGATAGTGCTGATAAAAATCCTGTCCGCGCCGCTATCCCGTAAGCCCTTCGCGTACTCGACCGCTCGAATCCCCCCGCCGACTTGAACCAAAGCGCCCTCAATCGCGCAGATTTGCTTAACCAGCCCCAAGTTGTTCCCTTGGCGAAAAGCCGCGTTCAAGTCCACCACGTGAAGCCTCCTCGCGCCTTGCTCCACGATTTTTTTCGCAAAACCAACCGGGTCAACCGAGTATTCCTTGGCGTCCTCCCTTCTCCCCTGCGAGAGCCGCACGACGCTGCCGTTAAGCAAGTCAACTGCCGGAATCACTTCAAAACCCATTTTACAACACTCCCTTCGTGCTTTGCACAACGCCTTGCGCGCGCTCGTCCAGCTCGCAGGCGGCCTTCAACGCCCTGGAAAGCGCCTTGAACAGCGCCTCTATCTTGTGGTGGTCGTTCCTTCCGTACTCGACTTTGGCGTGCAAATTACATTCGCAAGCGCGCGAAAACGAGTCGAAAAAATGCTCGGCCATCTCGGTCGGAAAGTCGTTCACCGACTCGCGAGTAAACGCCGCGCTGAAAACACAGTAGCTTCGCCCGCTTAAGTCAACAGCGACACTCGCGAAGGTTTCATCCATTGGGAGGCTGATATAACCGTACCTGTTGATTCCCTTCTTATCCCCGAGGGCTTGCCTAAACGCCGTTCCCAACACGATTGCAACGTCTTCAATCACGTGGTGATTATCGGCCTGCAAGTCCCCTGTCGCCTCTACTTTCAAGTCGAACAACCCGTGCTTGGCGAACAAAGTAAGCATATGGTCCAAAAACCCGACGCCGGTATTAACTTGCGCGCTCCCGCCGCCGTCAACATTAAGCGAAACCAATACTTTCGTCTCGCCGGTTTTCCTCTCCACAACAGCAGTCCTCATTTTGCTCCGCTCCATTTTACTTCACAACCTTTTTCTTCACTCTATTTTTTTAACTCCATTTTTTTCACTCCAATTCATTTGTAAAATCTTTTTCCCCAACGCGGGGTAATCCGGGGTTTTAGACAAAAAGCTTTCCCCCCCGCCCGCGGTAATAGCGTTGAGAAAATCCAAGTCCGTCTTCGAGTCGCCCAAGCCGATTGTATTGGAAAGCGAGAAGCCGTTTTTGGAACAATAATCGACCAATGCTTTTTCCTTCATCTTCCCGTCCATAACCGGGCCCTCGAATCCGGTTACAAAACCGTTTTCCCGCCTGACTTTAGTCGCGCAGACAACCGCGTTAACTTCGAGGCGTTGCGCAATCTTTTCCGCCATCGGCTCGTAAGCCGCGGTCAAGAAAATTATTTTAGCCCCCAACTCCTGCATTGAGGAAAAAAATTCTTTCGCCCCGTCAAAAAACTCGGCTTGCTGCGCGACTTGCTCGAACTCGCGCACTG
>JACRGG010000070.1 GCA_016217775.1 Microcaldota archaeon | reverse complement strand
CATAAACAAAACCCCTCTCGAATAAAACCTATTGAAATAGGAACTCAAACTATGTTTAAAAAAGTAGTTATTGTAAATAAATACTATGAACCCGCCGCAAAGCGAAATGACGAACTTGTTTACGCACTTGCCTAGCTTGCTTCACGTTCTTTCCGAAGGCGCGAAGTTCAGCATCGTAGTAACCGACAATAAGGGCGGAATCAAGTTTTGGAGCAGGCAGACAATCAAGCAAACCGGAAGAAACGCCGCAATTGGGGAAAACTTGCTTGGCCGCGATGCTTTAAGGAAACAGCCCGAAAAACTGAATTTGATAAGGGCATTAATCAAGAAACAAAGGGAATTCGATGCGGAAATCCTTCACACTAACTTCACGCCGGAAGAATTAAGGGAAATAAACGGGGAGGAAACCAAGATTTATATGCCCGGAAGGCTTATTGGACGGGTTCTAGCAGATCCAAACACGAATGAGACAATTGGGAGAATGATAATAAACATTCAGCACTCGCCTGAAGGTGCCGGAGAGCTAGCCCATCACTTGATTACGCCTTTAGTCAACTTCGGGCATTTAAATATGGTTGGAAAAAGGGAGGCGAAGGCAAACTCGAGCCTTCTTCAGGCTCACAGCGAGTTGTTGAAAATAATTTCAAAAATAGAGAACCCAAAAATCAGAGAGCAAACCGAAAATGCTTTGGGCCACGTGGAAAACGCGGCAGCGCACTTGGATGAAAACAGGAAACCGCTCGGGTTTATGGCGGGCACCGCAAAAAAATTGGAGAATCTAATCACGATGTTCACTTCGCAGGGAATGAACCCGCCGCAAAAAACACTTGTCAGCAACGAAATAACGCACGCGGTTTCAATGCTGCCGCAAGACACTAACGTCAAGCTGGAAGTCAATAGCGAGGCGCCGGTGAAAATCGAGCAAGCTGGGCTGCATATGGCCGTGTTTAATGCAATAAGCAACGCGAGAAAAGCCGGTGCAGAAAACGTGGGAATTAAGGTGGACAAGAAAGGAAACAAGATAATAATCAAGATTTCAAATGACGGAAAGCCGATGGAATCGCACGCGCTAAGCGGATTCAAAATCGTCGGCAGGATGACTACGGGCAAAGGAACTGGAAGGGGACTTGGCTTCATAAGCCAGTACGCCTCGCGCCACAAAGGAGAATTTAGCGTGAGAAACTTGCGCAAGCGGCAAAAGAAAGGAAAACACTCCGTCGAATACACTCTGAAACTTCCGATTGCAAGAAAATAATTTTTAGGCGCGGCGCACGGACGCAAATAAGTATTTAAACCCGCGCGGGCAAGAGAATTAACGCTTATTTTTAGTTTTGATTTGAATAAGCCAATGAAGAAGTTGACGGGAAGAGTTTAATTCCCGTTTGATTTCGAGGTGAAGGATACTATGGCAAAGAGTTACGTAAAATTTGAGGCGCCCTCCGACGTGCAGGCGAAGACGCTAAAGGCAGTCGAGTTCGCGGCGGCCGCCAACGGAGTGCGAAAGGGCACTAACGAGGCGACTAAGGCAATCGAGCGCGCGGAAGCAAAACTGGTCGTAATAGCGTCGGACGTTGAGCCCGAGGAAATCGTGATGCACATTCCAGTCATTTGCGCGAAGAAAAACATTCCGTACACGTACGTCGCGACGAAAAAGGACTTGGGCAAGGCGGCCAAGATAAGCGTTGGAACCGCGGCAATCGCGATTACAAAGCCGGGCGCGAGCGACGCGGAATTAAAGGAAGTAATCCTGAAAGTCAGGTCATTGGTTCCGGCGGCGGAGAAGAAATAACTTTTTGGCAATAGTTTTGTTTGGTTTTTAATTATTAATTGAAGAAAAAAACGTGGTTTGAAGAATGGCTAGGGAAGTTAAACCAAAGGGCAGGGACGAGCAGAAGCAAAAGAAAGACGAGCGCCAAAGCGCGCCGATTCAAGCCCAGGGTTTTTTGGTCGAAGTGGTTGAAATACTCGGGCGAACCGGGGTTTTCGGCGAAGTCATTCAAGTAATGTGCAAGGTCCTCGACGGCCGCGACAAGGGCCGCGCGATTAGGCGCAACATCAAGGGCCCCGTGAAGAAAGGGGATTTCCTGATGTTGTTGGAAACCGAGCGCGAGGCAAAGCCGCTAAAATCGAAGACTAAGAAAGACAAGCCTGGAGAGCGCCCGCCAGCAGGCGGAAGGGGAAGAAGGCTATGAACTGCAGTTTTTGCTCAAAGCAAGTAACCCCCGGACTGGGTTTCAAGGTGTTCCGCCGCGACGGGAGCTTCCAAGGGTTTTGCTCGAACAAGTGCTTTGCGAACGCTAGAATGAAGCGAAACCCGCGCAAATTAAAGTGGACGGGGCAAAGGCAAGTTGAGCAGGCGCAAAAAACTAGGGCCGCGGAAAAGAAAGCCGCGAGCGCCTCAAGCAAGGCGGCCGCCAAAGAAGCCAAGCCAAACTAGTTTTTTTCCAAACAAATTGCTTTCAACTTATTTTCAATCACATTCACCCCTAGAATGGGGGTTTGGGTAAATACCATTTTATCGCTACTCTCCTAATGGAAAAAGATTTTGGGGGGATGAACCCAAGGGTTTCGGGGGGTAAAGCCCCCCAAGACGCTTAGGGTTAAAAGCAGGTTTTTTCATAGAGTAGAAGTGATGAAGAAAACGCTTTTTTTAACCTTGGCGCTCGCGGCATTAGCCGTTGTTTTAGCCGGCTGCATCAGCATCAATTACTCCAACGAGCAGGTGAACGCGAGCGTTAATGCTAGCGCGGCAAAACAGCAGTTGGACGGCTTGACTAAACTAGTTGGGGATATAGCCTCGGGGCAGGCCGTTAACGTGACGATTATTCCAAAAAACGTTTTTTTCTGCGCGTACGGAGTAAGGGACTCCGCGTATGAGGAAGCATTGGGCGGAAACATTACTTTATTGAACTACTCCGTTGAGGCGAGCGTGAAGTGGCTTGGGCCGTCGGACTTGGAAAGCGATTTTGCGGACTGCGCGACGATAATCGTTAAGGACGATGAGGTTGGAAAGTACTTGGATTACACTGCCAGAAACGCGATTGCGAAAAAAGCCATAGGCGGGGCGGGAGTTATTTTCATCCGCGAGGCCGCAACGAGAGTGCAAAGCGACGGGAGCATTTACGGGTGGGACTATATTTTGTCGGACGTTGTCCCGGCGCGCGCGGATGTTCCAAGCTACGAGATGCAGCCGCTTGGATACAAGCAAGCCGAGGGGACTTTGACGAAATTAATGGAAGACGCTTCAACAATGAGCTTAATTGATGAAAAAATGTTTCTTAACATAACGATAGTCACTCCAAAGGCGGACACTGCGGCGGTTTTTATCGTGGGCGAGGGGGGATTGAGGCAGTCGTACCCCGCGGTTTTAAGAAAGCAAGTGGGGAGAAACACCGCTTACTACTTTGCTTATGACCCGATGCGGACTCCGCAAGTGCTGCGTGACGCCGTAGAGAGCCAGGCAAGCAAGTATTTCCTGGCGGGCTGATGCACAATGGCTGACTTGATTGCAATAGGATTGGTTCTCGCGTTCGTGTTCATCTTGTACCACGAGTGGAAAAAATTTTTTCCGGACGTCAAGCCGATGCACAAGCGGACTTTCTACTACCCCGCGAAAGAGGATTACAAGACGGACAACAAATTGTTTAGAAACTTCAAGTGGGACTAAAGCCGCGCGGGAGGCAAAACCCCCCCGGCTTCCCGAACTGTTTTTATTTCCCAAAAGCCATTTTACAACACGATAAGTTAAGCGGCTTTTTTTAACCAAATGCGTTGATTAACAATAAGCAGCAGAAAAGGTCCATAACAGCTATGTTAGGAAAACTTGATTTCAAGCAGATAGAAAAGCGGCTCTCCGCGGACTGGGAGCACAGCGGGGCCTACAAGTTCAACCCTAGTTCCAAAAAGCCGGTTTACTCGATTGACTCCCCGCCGCCGTTTACGAGCGGGGCGCTTCATATGGGCCACGTATTGTCGTACTCCTACTTTGATTTCGCGGCGCGATACAAGCGGATGACGGGGCACAGCGTTTTTTTCCCCCAAGGGTGGGACTGCCAGGGCTTCCCCACGGAAGTAAAAGTCGAGAAAAAATTCGGGCGCGACAAGCTAAGCCGAAAGGAATTCAAGCAAAAGTGCCTCGACTTCACGCACGAGAACATCAAGGCAATGAAGGCGCAATTGATTCAAATCGGGCACTCCCCGGACTGGGATTACGAGTACAAGACTATCGACGCGGATTACCACCGCAAAGTGCAGTTAAGCTTATTGCTAATGAAGGAAAAAAACCTGGTTTACAGGCAAAAGCACCCCGTCTTGTTTTGCACGAATTGCAGGAGCGCGATTGCCAAGGCCGAGACAGAGGAGGAGAACAGGCAAAGCAAATTAAACCACTTGGTGTTCAAGGCCGAGAAGACTGGCGGGGGGCACGGCGGGGAAGAAGGAAAGACGGAAGAAATAATTATTGCAACCACCAGGCCGGAATTGCTTCACGCCCTAGTGTCGGTTTTAGTCAACCCAAGCGACGGGAAGAACAAGCACTTGATTGGAGCGACTGCGGTCTCACCCCATTTCAACAAGCGCGTCCCCATTTTGGCCGACGAGGACGTCGACCCTGCCTTTGGGACGGGGATTGTAATGAACTGCTCGTTTGGGGACAAGCAGGACGTAGTCTGGGTTTACCGCCACAAGTTAACCGCGGTTGAGGCGATGGACGAGGTCGGGCGGTTGGTTAACGCCGGGGAGTTGACGGGGCTAAAAGTCGCGCCGGCAAGGGAGAAGATAATCGAGTTGCTTAAAGCCGAGGGGTTGCTCAAAAAGCAGGAAGACGTTTCCCAAGTCGTCAAGACGCACGACAGGTGCTCAAAGCCAGTAGAGCTATTGGCCACTAACCAGTGGTTCATCTCAGTGAAGGACTACAAGGAGAAGATAATCGCGGCCGCCAAGGCAATGCGGTGGGTGCCTTCCTTTTCAATCCAGTACTTG
>JACRGG010000068.1 GCA_016217775.1 Microcaldota archaeon | reverse complement strand
TTGCTCGAATCTTCCGTGGAACTGCGCCGCAAGCTGAAGCGGATGGATTTTTCCCTTGCTTTGCGCAAGCCACTCGAGCAATTCATTCATTTCCTTCCCGACTTCTTCCGGAAGCGTAGTGATGACTTGCCTTCGGTGCAGGTAATTCGGGAGTTTTTTGTACCCTTTTTCTATCCCCATATCCGCGACTAGCATCGAGTGCATTTTCTTAATGCCGTCTTGCGTCGCCCGCAGTTTCTTCTTGAGAATCAAGTCGACTACTCTCCTGGCGTTTCTAGTCTCGTAAATTTCGCGCAAGTCTTTGTCCTTTATCGAAGCGTTTTCGTGGATTACTATCGCAACTTGCCTTAGCGTAAGCGAGTTTCCCTCCAATGCGTTGGACTCGTAAGTAAAGTTCACCGTAAAGCTGTCGAACAAGTCCTTTCGCTGGTTTTGCGAGAGTTTTCTCAAGATATTCTGGTACTCGAGGCGCATTGCCTCCATTTTCTCAACCGCGTTCTCGTCGTGAACGCCGCTTAATTCAAGCCTTCCCGCGTTTTTGGAGAAAAGCTCCAGCTTCTTGCGCTCAAAAAACCCATTCAGTCTTCGCGCCTCTCCCTTGTTTTTAACCAGCTTGCTCAACTTAGCCACTCTCCCGCCGGGCATTCGCACCGACTGCACTGCGTAGAGGTAATCGCGTCCTTTTATATTTTTGGTAGAAAAATAAGCCATATTGCTAGTTAACCCCACGATTATTTAAAAGCCTTTAGTTTGTGGGGTTAACTGTTTTCCTAAACTGTTTAAAAAATTAGGTACAATAAAACCGCCCAAATTATTCTCCCCAAGGCGCTGGAGAAAACCATTCTGTGCAATTCCAGTACCAACTGCACTAGCCACAATGCGGGCGCGAAAATGAGGAGAATAAACTGCAGCGCGCTTTTCAACCTGTTTTGCGCAAATCGTTTTACCGCACTCCGAGAGTTTCGCAAGTCGTGCGAGCTTGGAAAAGCGTAAATAATGAAGCTAAACCCGAGCCATAAGTAAATTAGTGAGGAAAGCGCGTCGCCCTCGTTTTTCGAAAGATAGTAAAACAATACTCCTACCGCGTTGTTCACTAGAAACGGCATTATCGAAATGAGCATTGAGTTAACCGAGTTGGCCCTCCCGTGGACGACCATTCCGCCCCAGCTTGACCACAGTACTACTTTGCCAACGCGCACTCCAGCCAACAAACAGCCCAGCACGTGGGCGAGCTCGTGCAGGATTACTCCCGGGAAGAAAAAGTAGTTTAAGTTGAGCCCAAAACTGGCGTTGATTTGCTCAAACGGATTCTCGACTTCCCGCTCTTGCGCGTGTTCGTTGTTTTCCTGCATACTTTACATTAAAGAAAAACACTTTTTTAACCAAATGGGTTTTTCAAGCGGTTAAGCTACCGCCTGCTTTTCAAGCGGCTTTGCTCAATTCGGTTTCGCTTACTTTGTGTAACGAGCCGTTTTGAATCCTGAACTTGACTAGTTTTGGCGCTCCCTCTATTATTTTGCCTTCTGCAGTTCGCGTTGTGCCAACCAGGTTGACCTTGTCGTACTTCAAAGCTCCTTGCGCCACCAACGGGGATTTTCTAGCGATTTCTTCTTGTTCTTTAGCAAATGCGCCTTGGAGTACGCGTAGGAAATCGCCTTCCTTTGGTCTTTCCATTGAACCCCTTTCATTGCCTAATTCGTCGGTTACTTTAACCAAGTGCCCATAAATATCTAACCGTCTTTCCCGCTCGTTAAACGTGTTCGTGGCAAGCAGAGTGCCGTGCAAGTTAGCGTCGCTAATTAGTTTCGTTGCATTAGCAAATCGCTTCTTCAAGTCTCCGGGATTAAACGTGTTATTATGATTAAGCAGGCTAAAACCTTTTTGTAACCGTTTAGTTTTGTAGGCGTTTTACGAGGTAAACTGCGTTTTTCAGTGATTTATTGGTTTTTGTCATTTTCACGAGCGCAAACCGCCAAAATTTTGCTACAAAACTAAACCCTTACACCTTTTTTTGGCGCGCTTGATTGGCTTGCGCTTAATGACGCGCGCGGTTTTACAACAACTTCCTTTGCAGGTTGTCTTAACCCAATTCTTTCAAGCAATCCAACTCCAGCCATTTTGCTTCACCAACGAATTTTTTTTAATCTACTCTTCTTGTGTTGCTTCCTGTATTTATTCATTGTTTTTTAGGCGAAACTTGGCGGGGCTGTGGTAAAAAAAGCTTTTTTAAACCATTGTCTGCATTATTGAGTAACGCTTTTTTTTTAATTAAAGCATTTTTGACTTAAGTTCAGCTAGATGATTTTATGGCTTTAAGGCCTGCGCGCACTATGAGGGCAATCAAGGGACAGCCTTGGACTCGAACCAGCCGCTCGCGGCCGCGAAAGAGCTACGTGAAAGGAGTGCCGAACACTAAAGTAAGGCAATTCAATATGGGCACCGACAAGCGCTTCGACTTGGAAATCGACTTGGTTTCAAACCAGTCCCTAAACATCCGCGACAACTCACTCGAGTCAGGCAGGCAAGCGCTCTTAAAGTACCTAGAGCGAAACCTCATCGACAACTTTTTCCTCACGCTATTAGTATTTCCGCACCACGTAATCCGCGAGCACTCCGCGTCAGGAGTGGCGGGCGCGGACCGCATCAGCAAGGGAATGAAGCTTGCTTTTGGCAAGCCAAAAGGCCGTTCTGCGAGAATCTACAAGGGCCAGACGATTTTCCGAATTCGGGTAATGAAGGACGCGCTGCCAATAGTCAAGGAATCGTGCAGGCGCGGCCAGGCAAAACTCTCTTCAACTTACACTCTAGTCATCAAAGACATTTCCAACGACCCAATTAACTTGCGCCGCTCGATTGAGGGCATTAAGATGAAGAAGAAAATCGTCGAGGAAGTCAAGCCGGTCGAGGAAGTTGTCGCGGCGGAAGGCGCGCCGGCAGCGGAAGGCGAGGCGGGAAAAGAAGGCGCAGCGCCAGTTGCAGCCGCGGGAGACAAAGCCGCCGCGCCGGCGGGAGCAAAACCCTCAGACGCCAAGAAACCAGGAAAGAAATAGCGATAAAATAATTTCTTGCTTTTCTTCACTGATTGTTTTCTTTCCTATTTTCGTTTTTACAACTCATTTTTACAATTGTTTTTTTCGTAAGGGTTTAGTTTTCTTACTTTACGTAGCTTATTTGCTCGAGTGTTTTCTTCCGCCATTTCTTGAATTCATTGAACGATAGCCCGGTGTACTCGATATCATTGTCGCCAAAGTTTTTCACCACGAGCGAGAGCTGATTCGGGTAGTCCGCCAAGCCGTATTTTTTTACTAGCTCGCCGTATTTGCTTAATTCGATTGGCGCGCGAATCAATAAAGTAACGATGTCTATCGAGTCTTTTTTTCCCTTGATGCTGCCGCGCCTGCTTATTTCAGCCGCCTGCTTTAGCGCCAAGAGCGCTTCGGGTGAGACTACGCGTATTCCCTGGATTTTCGCCGTCAGCCCGCCTTTAAGCAAGTCTTTTGGCGGGATTGCCAATTCCGAGTATGACGGCAGGTAAATGTCCGCGTCGAAGGAATCGAATTTAATCTCGTATTTTTTCAGCCTGTCGTTTTTCGACACGCTAAATTTCCTGCTTAACGCCATTAGCTGCGCGTAGTCAGTCACGAAATCAATGTCTTTGGACTTGTGGGCGTTAGTCCACAAGAAAGCCGCCCACCCGCCTATTACGGTGAAATCAAATTCCTTGCTTAACTCGACTAGCTTCAGCCAACTCTGATTTGTCACCAGCTCGTTCCAAAATTCTTTCACCAAATTCACCAGCCCAGCCTTTTTTCTATTGCATTGAGGTATTCCCTCGCCTGCCAGTCGCGCAAGTTCCACAAGTCCGCGTAGATTTGCGCGAGCGGCGCAATGTTGTTTTGGCTTTCCTCAAGGAGTTTCCCGTCAGCCGCCAAAACCACTAGGTTTACGGGGCCTTGTTTGTGCTCAAACAATTCCCGCATCTTTTGCGCCTCTTTTTCGCCGGCGTAGACGAACACCGTGGAGTAATCCGCGGGCGCGTCGTTGAACAGGAGCTTGTAGCCGGAGTAGGCGGTGAAAACGGTTTTGGAGAGCATCATTCCCTCTATTTTCCCGACCGGCGCCTCCACGCGGGTCTTGTAGACAACGCTTTTTTCAAGCCTGTGCAGTGTGGAAAAGTAAGCCAAGAGCTTTTGCGCGTCAACGAGTGTAAACCCGCGCGGCCTTATTTCAACGCAGCCAATTTGCTCCGCTTGCCTCACCGCGTTGTTCACCGTGCTCAAGGAAACGCCTAGTTCGCGCGAGATTGCGGCTTGAGTGAATGACACGGTTTTTTTAAAGAAAAACTCGCTTAAAACCCGCCTGTACGCCAATTCCCCGATTCCCATACTTTCTGTTTTTAACTTTCAACCTTTATATATCTTTCGCACTTCATCGAAAGACGGGTTTTTTCTTTCATAACGCACAAAAATATGTAGTTTTGTGCATTACGCTTAAAACACGGCAAAACCGGCTTATGCTTGTTTTGAAACTATTTCTTCCCAGCGGTTTTCCAAGCTAAGTTGAAGAAGTTTCTGTACGTGTTAGCCAAATCAGGGCTTTCAATCAGTATTACTAGGGGTTCTGCCTGCATAAAAACTAGCGCCATTTTGTTTCCGTAAAGCCACCACGCCACCGAGCTGTAAAGTTTTTCCGGCAGGGGTTTTGCCTGCCATAATTTGAATCCTTTAAATGCTGAAAAAACTTCCGGCTTGTTTACGAAAATTCCTTTAACTGGAATGCCCAGTTTTTCTCTGCGCGTGTTCCACCGCTTAGTGTATTCTTTTAGGTAAATCCTGAATCCCTGCATTGCCCCGCCATAAAAGTAAATCGGCTGGCCGACTTTAAGCAAGTCCTCCCAAACAGCGCGCATTCCATTACGGCCGTTGAACACTCTCACTAGCGGCACGTTGTTTTTTCTCAACTGGCCTTCCAAAATAGGCAATAGCTGCTCCACAACGCTTTTTTTCTCTTCAACTAACGCCATTAGGCTGTCTAGGGAGTATGCACAAAACATTTTCGTCCCTTCTTTCTCCGAATAAGTTGCCAGTCCCTTGCTTACTAGGGCGTCCAGGCAGTCGTAAGTGCTTCTCGGGTGGATTCCGCTTTCCCTGGCAATCTTGTTTACGCTTGCTTCCCCAGTTCGTAATAGAGTCAAGTACGTTCTGGCCTGGTGCTCGCTTAAGCCTAATTGAATCAATCCGCTTAGTTCGTCCATTGCGCCAAAACCTTGTTGCTGCCAATATATATTCTATTGAGGGGTTTTCCCCTCACGTTGAGATATTAGCGCTTTTATCCATTAAAACACTTTGTGTCAAAGGACGCTAAAGTGCCTTGGCGCGGCGGGTAACAAAAATGTTTGAATTGAGTAAAACAGTTCTAGTAATCGGCGCTGCGGTAGTCTTGCTGCTAGCAGGATTCTTATTGACAAACAATTCTTCTTCAACGGGTTTGGCAGTAGCAGGCAATCAGTCAATTGAAAAAATCAGTTTCGCCTACGTTCCAGCCCCGTTTAACGCGGTTCCGATAATCGCTTTGAGAAAAAACTTTCTTGCCGAGGAAGGATTGCAGGTAGAGGAGGTCAAGGCGAGTTTTATTGGCTACGTGTTCCAGGAATTAGCGGTTAACAAGATTGACGTGTTGGTCGGTGCTGAAACTCCGGGGGTTTTCGTCGCTTTAAAGGGCGGGAAGTACTCGATTTTAGCCAAGTTCGAGGAAAACACCAACGACTTGACTCTGGTTTCCCGCAAGGACGCTAAAATCTTTTCAGTCAACGACTTGGCTGGAAAAAAAGTCGGCCTTCCGTTCACTTCAGTCTCCCAATACAATCTTTGGAAGCTGTTAAAAGAAAGCAGCATAGGCCCTTCTTCCGTAACGTTTGTTGACTTGGCTCCGCAAAATATGGCGTCCGCCTTGGACCACGGGGATGTGGACGCGGTTTTTGCCTGGGAGCCAACGCCGTCAAAAATAATTGCAGGCCTCGGCCCTAAAGTGGATTATTTCACTCCCAAAACAAGTTGGATGATGGCCGTTTATTCCTCGCAAAAGTTCGGCGAAAATAAGGTTGCCCAAAAAAAGTTGTTGCGCGCGTTCTTGAAGGCGGAAAAATTCATTAAGGAAAACCCGGATGAGGCGATTCAAATAGTCGCCAAGGAAACCAACTTGGATGATGCGACTCTTAAAAAAATTTGGGGAGTTTGGGAGTACCGCTTAAGCGAGTTTACCGGCGTGCAAGCAATGCAAAATCAAGCGGCGTGGGTTGTCCAGTCCGGTCTTGTCAACTCGACTGTGATTCCTGATTTTCAGTCAATGGTTGACTCGCAGGCGG
>JACRGG010000011.1 GCA_016217775.1 Microcaldota archaeon | reverse complement strand
GTACGCGGTTCCAAACGAGAGGCTCAACCCGAAGTCGCAGGCTTGGTTGCAAAACTTGGGGTGCCTTTTTGCCATCCACTCCATTGCGTCAAAGCCCTTCTTCCCCTTAAGCATTATCAGCCCGGAGTAGGTAGTCGCGTTAATCAACCGCTTTAACGCCGCGTTGGACAAGAACAGTATCGCCAAGCCAAGCGCGGCCTTCGCGTACGTGTTCCACTCGCCTAGCGCGACGAAGAAAAACAGCGCGGCGGACGCTATTCCGACCAGCCACGCAAGCAAGCTATTTAATTTCATAATAATCAGCAGTTACTAGCAGGCGAGTATTTAATTACGCTTTGATAACTAATTTCCTGTAGGCAGAGGGGACGATTAGATGGGCGTTGACTTAGGCGGAATACTGCAAAAGCAGGACATTGAATTAGCGCAAGCCCGCGGGGTAATCGCTGTTGACGCGTTTAACATCCTCTACCAATTCCTAACCATCATCCGCCAGCCCGACGGCACTCCGTTAATGGACTCCAAGGGCCGCATCACCAGCCACTTAAGCGGGTTGTTCTACCGAACCTGCAATCTCCTAGAGGCGGGCGTTAAGCCGGTCTACGTTTTCGACGGGAAGTCCAGCGAGTTGAAAAACAAGACTAAAGCAAAAAGAGAGGAGTTGAAGCAGCAGGCCGAGGAGGCGCGCAAGAAAGCAGTTGAGGAAGGCCGAGTCGAGGAAGCCGCGATGCTCGCGCAAAGAACCGCGCGGCTAAACAGTCAAATGATTGAGGAATCAAAGCAACTCCTCTCGCTGATGGGCTTGCCTTTTGTTGAGGCGCCAAGCGAGGGAGAAGCCCAGTGCGCGTTTATGGCGAAATCCGGCGTAGCATCCGCCGCGGCATCACAGGATATGGACGCGCTGTTGTTTGCCGCGCCGGTTTTACTAAAGAACATTACGATTAGCGGGAAGCGCAAGCTCCCGCGAAAAAACGTTTACGTTGACGTCTTCCCGGAGAAATTCGTTTTGCAGGAGAATTTGGACGCGCTTGGAATCTCGCAGGAGAAACTGATTTGGATAGGCTTATTGTGCGGAACGGATTTTAACGAGGGAGTGCACGGAATCGGCGCGAAAAAAGGCTTGAAGCTAGTTAAGGAACTCGATTCTTTCGACGCAATACTGGAAAAACTCGGCCAATCAATGGACTGGCGGCCCGTCTTTGATTTGTTCGCGCAGCCTAATGTGAAGCAAGTCGGCAAGAGCGATTTGGAGTTTAAGGAATTGCGCAAGGACGAGCTAATCGAGTTTATGCACGCCCAACGCGATTTTAGCCTCACGCGAATCGAGAGTTCCTTGGAGAAAGCGTTTTCCCTCCCCGGTGATTCCAACCAATCAAGCCTGAAAAAATGGTTTTGAACCGCTTCAATAGCGTATGAATATTCTCAGTTGAGCTTAGAAAGGCTTAAATACTCTTGTAACACTAGAATTAGTGAACTGCTAATATTGGTGTTATAATGATTTTTGGTCTTTCCAGCAAGGAATTGGAGGTTATTTCCTTTCTTGAATTTGGAGAAAAATATTATTTTACGAGAACTGACGTAAAGAATTTCTTCAAGAACGCTAATTTGCTCAGTTTTTACCTGCATAAGCTGATGAAAAAAAAGAGAATCATCAAGCTCAATAGACGCAAGTATTTCTTGGTTCCCATCAAGGCCAAAAAGGGCTTTTGGGCGGAGCATCCGTTTATACTCGTGGATGAAATAATGAACGGCTCGGGCTATTTTATTGGCGGCTCATATGCCGGGTATTACTGGAAGCTTATCGAGCAAATACCGCGGGAGATTGATGTCTTTACGACAAAACGGCAGGGAACCCTGTCAATATTCAATATTAAAATAAATTTTCACCGTACGACTCAAAATAACTTAAAAAACTCTTTTCAGCAAAAGATTGCCGGGCATTCTTTTTTCATATTGAATAAGGAAAAAACAACGCGGGGACTAAAATGGTAATTGAATTAAAGGAATTGCAGGTTATTGCCGGAGAAAAAGGATTTGACTTAGAGACTATGGTCAAAGACTATTATTTGACTCTTCTTTTGTACAAGCTATCGTTTGTTAAAGGGCTTTATTTCAAGGGCGGTACTGCATTAAACAAAATATACTTTAATCACGTCCGGTTAAGCGAAGACCTGGATTTTAGCGTCAAGGGAAACATTCAAGAAATCGAAGCCAAAATTCGGCAGGCAGTTCAAGAAGAGAAGAGTTTTACTAAAATAACCCACGACAAGAAAACAAGTCAATTCGTCCGCCTGCTCGTTCATTACGCGTCTCCGTTCAAGGATGACTACGTTATTGTAGACTTGAATCAAAGGGCGTCAATTCACTTAAAGCCTGAAGAGAAGGAAGTGAGGCACTTTTACGCTGGAAAAATACCGGAATTCTCGGTACAAACATTGAATTTTAAGGAGATTATTGCGGAAAAAGTCTCGGCGGCAATCCAGCGCAACGCCCCTAGAGACTATTACGACCTTTACAACATTATCCTCAAGAAGATTCCAATAAGCATCAAATTGGTTAAACAAAAACTAAAGGAACACAACCAAGAATTTGACGTAAACAAAATATTCAAGCACGGAAGCAAGGTATTCAGCCGCTGGGAAACGGATTTGCTGCCGCTGACAACCACGAAACCCGGGTACAAGAAAGTAATAGCCGAGATAGCAAAATATTTCAAGTACAAGCAAGCAAAAAAATCCAAGCGGCAGCGCAAATAATGCTTGAATTCAAGCGCGTAACAGTTAAAGAAAGCGTTACGCCATTATTACTGAACTGGTAATATTGGAGTAGCATTAAAATTCTGGAAAAAATAGTTTCAAGAGAGTAATTTTATGGAAGGAACGTACAAAGAAATTATTGAATTCATTTTAGCTTCCGGAAAGCGGATTGCCAAACGAGCCGGCAAAATAGACGACATTGGAATCAAAAAACAGTATTTGACTGAAGAGGATATTGCTATTGAACGCGGAATGAGGGAAATAATCCGAAGGCGCCATCCGGAACACTGGTTTTTTGCCGAGGAAGAGCACGATGTTTTTTCCGAGTCTGAGGACTTGTGGATTGCAGATCCTATTAGTGGAACAAAAACATTCATCCGCGGCTTGCCGCATTATGGAATCGTAATTGCTTATGCAAAAAACAACGTCGTTCAATTTGCGGCCGTTTACGACCCGTCCGCAGAAGAATTATTTACTGCATACACGGGAAAAGGCGCTTTTTTGAACGGAAAGAAAATTTTTGTTTCTGAACAAAAAGACGGCTTCGGAGTATTGTTCAATTCATCTAGCGTATGGAAGGGCGAAATGCTTGAACGGCTGCAAGAGTTTAACGTTGTTACAAACACTAGCTCCTATGCAGTTAATTATTGCAACGTGGCTTGCGGCCGCTATGACGGAACAGTAAGTTTTTGTAAAGACAGTTTTCCATCTTTTGCCGGTTCTTTAATACTTCAAGAAGCTGGCGGAGTTTTTACAAACAATAGGGGCGAATCAAATTTTCACCACACGGACAGGGTATTCATTGGCGGAAACAAAGATGCGTATGATAAACTTCTGCGTATTCTCCAACAAGTGAATCCGCCAAGTTCTTTAAAGTGATTTTATGGAAGCGCAAGTTACAATCGATGATTTCAAGAAGTTAGACATTCGAGTCGGCAAAATTATTTCGGCTGAGGATTTTCCTCAAGCGAGAAAGCCTACTTACAAGCTCAAAATCGATTTTGGCCCCGAAATTGGGGTAAAAAAGTCGTGCGCGCAAATAACCGTAAATTATTCCAAGGAACAACTGCTCGGAAGGCTTGTTTTAGGCGTAGTGAATTTTCCTCCAAGGCAGATGGGTCCCGAAGTTTCCGAAACGCTTACTCTCGGCGTTGACGGGGAGAATGGCGTTGTCTTAATCCAACCGGAACGAAATGTTGAGGTTGGAAAAAAATTGTATTGAGGCTCAATCGCTTTTTTTCGTGAGGAATAATGTCGAGGATAGGATTAGGAATCCCCCGACGGCCATATTCCAAGTAATTGATTCGTTGAACAACAGCACTCCTAAAATAATCGCGCTTACTACCTCCAAGTACGAGAGAATAGCGGTAGTCGAGGCCTTTAGCTTTTTCAGCGCGGAGAACACCAGCGCGAAGGCGACCAGCCCGATTAACGCCGCGTAAAAAACGCTTACTCCAATTTGTCCAATCGTCGGGAAAGGCGAGTTAATGAATAGAAACGGGAGGAAGACAATTGCGCCGACAACGTTTTGGTAAAAAACCGTCTCGAGATTCGAGTATTTCTTGGATTCCTTCTTGTAAATAATGAACGTAACCGCGTAACCAAGAGACGAGAGGATTATTGCGGTCATTCCCAGAAAGTCCTTGTCCGCGAAAGAGAATTGTTTTCCCCAGTAAGCAAACGCGATGCCCGCAAAAGCGACGGCGAGCGCGAGGATAGTCTTCTTATCTATTTTTTCCTTAAGTGCAATACCGCCTAGTATCGTGGCGAAAATCGGCCAAGTGTACAACACTATGACCGCGTTGGCGATAGACGCGTACGTAAAGCCAATGAAGTACAAGAATATCCGCGCGGCGTTTATCGTTGACGCGATTAGCATTAATTTATTGTCGCCGCGGAACAGCCTTGTTTTTTTCACCGCGAAAAACGCGAGGAGGATTAAAGTCGGCACCGCGAGGCGGAAAAACGATATTGTCGTGGGTGGTAGGTTGAGGTACTTGACGAAAGCCCCGCTTGAGCCGAAAATAATTCCGGCCAAAATTGCTTCCGCAAACGGGTTGAGCTTCATTATTCCACTTTTCTTAGCTTAATACTCTGTTTCAAACCCGCGGATTTTAAGCGCTTTCTCCACGAATTTTTTTGGAGTATGGTATTCCGCGAATTTTTCAAAATCCCTGTCTAATGCAATAATGTACTTTACCTTCCTGTTTTTAGCAGTTGCAAGGTGCTCCAAGTCCTTTTCCTTGATTTTCCCCCGCCAGTACTTGATTTCCCGCCCTATTTCGCTTCTTGGGACTACCTCGAAGTTTTTCCTGATTATTTTTTCAAGCAAGAACAGGAAGCGCTCGTTTTTCCTTAGGCTGAACACTCTTTTCACTTCAGCCAGGGCCTTTTCAGAAACTACGCCCGAAAGCTTTCCTTCCTGCACCAAGTCGAAAACCAGCCTTGAATTGGAATTCGGGTATTCAAAGCTGAAGATAATCGCCGAACTATCTAGTAATGCCCTCATTTTTTGCCGTCTCCAAAGCCGACAGGATTTCTTCAGGCGAACGCGGGTTTTTAGACAATTCCGCACGCAAAAACGCCGTTATGGCCTTGTCGTCCAAAAGCCGCATTTGGCTGGCGAAAGCAAGCAAAGCCATTCGAATAGCCTCGCTCTTGGTCTGGGCAACGCCCGTCTTGACCATCCTGTCCAAAATTTGCTCCTGCACTCCATTAAACCTAATAGTCAACGTAGTCACGATTCATCACCCGCATAGCATTATGCTATCTAATATCTTATAGCATATCGCTATAAGTATTTAATGCTTGTGGTTTTAGCGATTGCGATTCTTGGCTTAAAAAAGTCAATAGAATTTAGCGAGGAACAAACCGAAGTTAGCCGCGCAAACTATTGCCAGCGCGGTTGCCGAGGCTATCGTCGCGTTAAGCGGGTTAATCCACCCGTTGGCGCGCACTGCGATAAAATTGAGCCAAACGTAGTAAACGCCTAGGAGTAGCGCTAGCGGGGTTAAGAACGAGTAAGTCATTAACGCGGGGATGAGAAAAGCGAACGGCACGCTTAGAAAGCTAGTCAAGTACGCTTGGCGGCGCAAATTCGCGTTTCGCCCAAGCCGCGATGAAATCAAGTATGAGATAACCGAGTAAACTAAAATGCTTGCGGAGAGCGCGAGGGACTGCAAAACGCTTTTTTCAACAGATTGGCTCCAGAAGACGATTGTGACAAGCAAGTACAATACCGTGCACGCGACTAGGTTGGCGAGCGTCAGCTTGTTGGAGTGGCGGTATGACTCTCTGCGAATGGTTTTAGTCGGCAGAATTAGTGCGTCGAACCACCCGAATCCGTAGAACGAGTTCATTGGAGCCGCGGGGGCGGCGTTGTGGTGCTCGACTATCATCAAGTTTTTTTGCGCGGCGGGCTTTCTTGAAAAAATTTTTCCGCTTGCCGCGCCCAATGCCGGGAGCTTGCCGGCAACAGCGAATGCCTCGTCAACGTGGTACGGCATCCAACCCGCCTTGATAAGCGAGCTGCGGACTTGCCCGTCGCTAAACCCCTGCAAGCGAGTCTGCCTGATGTACTCGACTACCTCGTGGTGAACCATAAACTCTTTACTCTCACCGGGTTTAAAATGCCTGCTGGTTTTGCTGAATAACAATTTCACGGAATTTACGCGCTCTAACTAAAGGTGGCTTAATCCGTCTTGTTTGCTGGGTAACGTAAGCGTTTTTATCTTGTCTAGGCAGTAGCATACCTTAGGCGTATTTTTATGAAGTTCAAGGTTTTGCTTGAAAATGGCGAGGACGGGCGGATTGTAGCAACAGTCCCATCATTGCCTGGCTGCGTTTCCCAGGGTAAGACTGAAGGTGAAGCTCTTGCAAACATTCGAGAGGCAATCGACCTCCACGTTATCAGCTAGTGCTTCAATACATTTTCTCCAGCAAGTCGGATTTGGTGACCAAGCCGATTGGTTTTCCCTTATCAGCTACGATAACAAGCGGGTGAATCAGTAATAGGCTCGCGAGGGTCTTGGCGGGAGTGCTTGCGCTGACTTGCGGCGGGGAGTCCGTCATTGCTTCTCCAACGATTTTCTTCCCGTCGTTTACCGCGTTCAACAAGCTTGTTTCCGAAACTGTTCCGACGATAATTCCTTTTTGCACTACGGGGGCTTGGCTGAACTCGTTTTTGCGCATTAGCTTGATGGCGTCGTGAATCGACGAGCCGTAGTTGATGCTGATTATCTTCCTCCTGCAAACCTGCCCGGCGGTCAACTCGGTTTTCTTCCCCTCGTCCGCCAAAGCCCCAAACACCGACTGCACAATGGAGTAGCTTGGATCCAACGCCCCCGATTCAATCTTGGCGACGAGAGACTGGCTGACTCCCGCGTTTTTAGCGAGGCGGCTTTGCGTAAGCCCGAGCTTTCGCCGCATAACCTTGATTTGCTCCAGTGGAGGAAAGTTGGATTCCATTTTCTTGCGCCAAATTGCCGCGCTTTATTCCTTGCAGCGCAAGGCATATTCTGTTTGGAATATTATTGTACGTAATTATTATTAAACCCCTTGCTTACTATAATAGCACTGAATTTTTTTTGAATTCAAGCCAAGTCTAAAAGATGGGTGAGCGGGTTATGGGTAGGATGTTGTTTACAAGCGAGAGCGTGACCGAGGGGCATCCGGACAAGATTTGCGACGCGGTTTCCGACGCGATTTTAGACGACTTATTGTCCAAGGACCCGAAAAGCCGGGTTGCGGTTGAAACCCTGACTACTACGGGGCTGATAGTAGTGGCGGGCGAGGTTACGACAAGCGCTTACGCGGACGTTCAAGGCATTGTCCGCAAAACCTTGAAGGAAATAGGGTACACCAACCCGGAGTACGGCTTGGATTCCTCCGATTGCGGGGTTTTAGTGAGCATCCACGAGCAGTCGAAAAACATTGCGGCCGGAGTAAACGAGGGCAAGGAAAAAGAGCAGGGAGCCGGGGATCAAGGCCTTATGTTTGGATTCGCGTGCAACGAGACAAAGGAGTTAATGCCCCTGCCGATAAGCCTCGCGCACAAGCTGACTATGCGCCTCGCGCAAGTGCGCAAGGAAAAAATACTGGATTGGGTGAGGCCGGACGGAAAATCGCAGGTTACGGTTGAGTACGTTGACGGAGTCCCAAAGCGAGTTGACGCGGTTGTTGTTTCAGTGCACCACTCGCCGACAATTTCGCACGCGGATATTAGAAAGCAGGTCATCGAGCAGGTTATCAAGCCAGTGTGCGGAAAGTGGTTGGATGGCAAGACCAAGTTTTTCGTTAATGAAACCGGGATTTTCGTCGTGGGGGGACCGGAGGCGGACTCGGGCGTTACGGGCAGGAAAATCATCGTTGACACTTACGGCGGCTACGGCCGCCACGGTGGCGGGGCGTTTTCGGGGAAGGACCCGTCGAAGGTGGACCGCAGCGCGGCTTACTACGCGCGGTACATAGCAAAAAACGTTGTCGCCGCGGGGCTGGCTGACAAGTGCGAGGTTCAACTCGCGTACTCTATTGGGGTTGCAAAGCCGGTGAGCGTTTCTGTTAACACTTTCGGCACGGGAAAGGAGTCTGACGACGCGATTGTGGACGCGATTAACAAAGTGTTCGACGCAAGGCCTAAGCAAATCATTGAATCGCTTAATCTGCTGCGCCCGATTTACAGAAAGACGACTTCCTACGGCCACTTTGGGCGGGAGGACCCGGACTTTACTTGGGAGAAGACCGATAAGGTCAATGAATTGAAGAAGGCGGTTAAAGGCTGATTGCTTTTCTTCCATCGCCGGTTTTTTTCTTCATTTTTTTATTTTCCTCGTTTTTTTTCGTTCAACAACTTGTTTTAAAACCGTTTTCCGTCATTAAAATAGTGGTGTTAGTGGGCGGGTAGCTTAGCCTGATTGGAGCACTCGACTGATAAACAAGAGTTTTTCGCTTGCTAGTCAAGCGGTTTTATTTTCTTGTGCGGAAATCGAGAGGCCGAGGGTTCAAATCCCTCTCCGCCCACTTTAACCTCATCAAATGCTCTTAGCCGCTTTAACCTTCTTTTTTTTAAACAATTGAATCCAGTATATTACTTGGTATGAAACCGTCTTTTTTGCAGAAGAACAAGTTGCTGCTTGCCGCAATCGTTTTAGCCCTAGTGGCTGCAGCCGACTTTTTCGCAAACTCGTTCAAGCTCTCCATCCCTTCCCTCCCCGAGCAAACCGTCTTAATCCTCGCGGTTGTCGCCCTCGCCCTCCTCGCGTTCTTCGCGAAAAAAGCAAGCGACTTGTGGCAGTCAATCTAACCGCAAGTTGCTAAACGGCATTAATAAAAAACTACTTTAACCCAATTAACTGCAGTTGCTCCGGTCGTCTAGTCCGGTCAAGGACACGGCCCTCTCAAGGCCGTGACCCGGGTTCAAAAGCACTTTTTTTCTTTTGGAAAGAAAAAACCTGCACTAAAAAAGAAAAAAATTACTGAAAATCCCGGCCGGAGCACTCTATCCAAGCCAAGGTTGCCCGCCCAGTTGTCTACCCCTACATTTTAGTTAAAAACAATAGTTTTATTAATATGTAAGGGTATTTGTTTTGTATGGTTTCGTTAAGAAAAAAAGTAGTTGGCACTAAAGAGTATTATTACTTGGGGCACTCTATGCGCTCTGCGCGCGGGGTTGAGGTGAGGGAAAAGTATTTGGGAACGCGTGTTCCGGAGAATTTGGAGAAGGCTAAGGCGGAGTTTCTTGCAGGCATTTACAAAGAACGCTTTTATCCGCGTCTTGATTTGATAAAAAAGAACTATTCTCGGCTACCAGTGGTATTAATGTATTGGCAAAAAATCCCCCTTAATATTCAAGCCAGAATCAAAGAACTGCTTGGCGTAGATAGTTTCTTTAGCAAATTAAAATTATGGCCTCGCCATCGTCTTTTTGAGGTTATCGTCAAG
>JACRGG010000007.1 GCA_016217775.1 Microcaldota archaeon | reverse complement strand
GTCCTTTGGGGCCTTTTCGAGCGCTTCTTCGAACAAGCTTTCAAAACCGCTTGGGCGCGGGAAAAACCAAGCACAATAATCAAACAAAACCAGAACTTACTACTTCCGCTTCCACTATTTCCAGCTACAAAACTAAACCCTTACGCTTTTTTTATGTGCTTCCCAAGCTTCATCAATTTGCCTTTGATTTCCCCACGATGCCATATTATTTAGTTAAAATTAGGCGTTTAAAATACGTTCGCAGTTTTCCCGGCGCGCTTACCCGAAGACTTCTTCTATTTTGCGGATTTCCATTCCCTTGTCGGTTATTTCAAGGGGGTGGATTTCCAGCGAGTGCTTGGTGCCGCGCATTTTCCTGATGTACATCGTGCGCGTCGCCTGGCTGCCGACTCCCAAGAAATTAAGCATTATAACCCCGTCGGCGACGTACTCCTCGACTTCGTACTTTGAGAACTTGATTGACTGCCCGCTTGACAATGACTGCTCCTCGACCTCGCTTGTAATGATTGCCGTCATCCCGCTTCGCGCGACCATATACGCAATCTTGAGCACTGCGCGGCGGATTTCATTCGCGTTCTCGAGTCGAAACGCCATTGCCGGCACAGAGTCGATGACTATGCGCTTCGCGTTTATTTTTCTCGCAACCGAGAGTATTTCTACGATGATGCGGTCCAAGTCGAATTGCCCGGGCAAAATCGCGTTTTCCTCCTCGCTTGGAGTCCCGGCGCGAGCACTCGTCGCGTCGATAATCGCCATTTTCTCCTGTTCCTCCAATTCCTTTATGTTCCACCCGAACTGCAGCATATCCTGCCGGATTTTCTCCGGCATTTCGTCGAAAGTGACGAACACTCCCGGCTCGTCGTAGTCCAGCGCGCCCTTGTAGATGAACTGCATTGAGAAAATGCTCTTGCCCGTTCCGCAGGCTCCGGACACCAGTATCATCCTGCCTTTTGGCAGGCCGCCGGCTAGCAATTCATCTAGTCCATAAACTCCGGTTTCAAGTCGTTCCATAGCTATGTTGTTCACGCAAACGGCGGTTAAATAGATTATGATAGCCAAAGCTTGCGGCGCGCCTAACGGCGTTTTCAGCTTAATGGGCGCAGCGTGGTCATTTCTTGTACCCGCTAATCCGCTCTTTTTCCTTGACTTGAGTCGGGCGCTTTCCGGTCAATACCCTGCCGAGCCTCTCGCCGACTGCCTTCGCGCGAGCGATTTGCCCCTCGCTTAACTCTCCTTTTTTCAAAAAAGGCAGCCCCCCTTCGGGCTTTAGCGTCACCGCGCTGATTACCTGGGCGTTTTTGGAGGCAAAGGCTTTCTTGGTTTTCTCCAAGTTCTTGTCGTCAAGCGCGAACAACCCGATTTTCTTGCCCGCCCAATCCGTTGTTTCGATTAATTTCGAAAAGTTTTTTTTCGAGAAGCTCTCCGCCCCGATGATTACCCCATCGTAGACCAT
This sequence comes from Microcaldota archaeon, assembly GCA_016217775.1. GTDB lineage: Archaea > Micrarchaeota > Micrarchaeia > Norongarragalinales > UBA97 > JACRGG01. Next base: position 19,030 of record JACRGG010000007.1, on the reverse strand, counting down.
AGTCCCGCCCGTCCTGGCCAGCACCTGCTCTTCAAGCAGGTGGGTGGTAATCAAGTCCTTCGCGCCCTCAAAAGCGGCCGAAGCCGCCTTTCGCACTTCAGGATTGTCTGAAAAAGTGATTAATAGCATACGCCTGTTTTCGTCTCCGCCCACTAATTATGGGGGCGCTGGTTGAAAAACGTTTTTGAACAAGCGGCCTCGGCGGCTATTTGGGGTTTAAGGGGAATAAAAGAAGGAAAAGGAAAAAAGTGGAAAAAATGGGGAAAGGAGTTGCGCGGGAGAATAAGGGGTTTTGGCGGAAAACAGTGTTTCAATGTCTTTGTGTAAAAGGGGTTCTTTTACGTAAAAATCGGGTTTTCCGGCCATTTTTTACCCCATTTCCCTGCGCGCACTCCCGCCGGGTTTTTGTTTACCTCGCGAGCATTACGCTTCTTCCCTTGTCGTCCATCATTTTCTGCCACTCGTCCGCCCAGCGCTTGCAGAATCCTGCGAAGCAAAACGCGGCCAGCGCGATTATCGGCGAGGTGGGAAAAAAGTAAACCCCGACCATAGCGGCTACAACTGCCTTCGCGCGGTAGATTTGGACTTTGCGCCACCTGACGACCCAGCCCTTGTTGTAGCTCCACCTTTCCAGCGACCTTAAAAAAGGCAGTTTGCCGTCGGACGGCATCATTGAGTAATAGCTCATATTTTTTTCATCTCCACATTAACATTTTTTTATGTTCTCCCGCTTGCTTTTCTCATATCGTGTGCATAATGCTTCTCGCCTTGTTGTTTTGCACAGACAAGAAGTGCGTCCAGCACCAGTTTCCGGTGTAGTACCCGAACAATACCGCGAAAACCGCGGCTGCGTAAACGCTGTAAAACGAAGTTGCGATGGCGAGCACCGCGAAAATGATTTGGTAAGCGCGGTAGCTGTAAATCTCGGCGTAGCCGTCGCCGTCGAGGGTCTCGTCGTGCAGGAAGTCCTGGACGTGGTCGCACCTTCTCTTTATTTTTCCTATAGTTACGTCCTTGCCCTTGTTTGGCTTGTTCCCGCCGATTCCCTGCACTACGCCCTGCTTGCTTGGGACGAACGCGAAGTTATTGGTCATCCCAAAGTCCGCGGGCTTGGCGTCGGCTTTCCTCGGCTTTACCGCCGCCCTCATTTTCTCAAAGTCATTTCTTGCGTACATATTATTTCACCGAAATCAATGCTATCACAAAGCAAACGCCCAACAGGCCCCAGTAGACTTTTTGCGGCAAGCCAAACGGAGTGGTTTTGTACCAATAATACGACCTGCTCGGGTCTATTCCCGGGTCGAACAAGCCGACTTCCTCTAGGGCCACCAGCGCGGTTTGGCTCGCGTCCCTAATCGGCCTGATTTTCTTCTCCAGCTTATCCCTGTCGAACATTTTTTTCAATCCCCGCTTAAGTTCCCCTTACGATTACCCTGAAGTCGCTGAATTGCGTTAGGAACTTGTTGTGGTAAAGCGCTATCGCGCCCCAGTACCCTGCGCTTGCCAAAAACACTAGCGCGCCAATGCTGAATTTGTCGAGCATCCAAATCCCGAGCATTCCGGTGATGACCGCGGTTCCAAGCTCTTGCTTGTGGTCGGTCCACAATTCCACCCACTCCTCGATGTAGGTGAGCATCGTCATCGAACGCATTAACGGCCTGCTTGCCTGCACCGGCAGGTAGGTCGACGGGACGCCCATCGCGGCGGTCTGTTGGCTTAATCCGGCTATTTTTTCGCTCATTTATTTTTCCCCTTTACCCAGTGTACATTACCGGCCTCTTGCTCATTACTTGGTGGAAGTACCAGTTGTTTCTCTGGTGCCCGGAGTAAATCGCCCCGGCCGCGTAAGCGGTTCCAATGGCCGCGTAAATTGAAAATGGGAGCAAGAAAAGCGTTATTGCGGCGAGGGTGTAAGCCATTCCCTTTGCCGCCCTGATTTCCTTCCACCTGCCTAGGTAATTGTCCAGGAAAGCCTTCCTGGTTTGGACTACTGCCATCGTGACCGGGTTTTTCGGGTCGACCTCGACTGGAAGGTAAGTGGGAGAGTACATCGCGGGGTTTCCCTGCCCCCACTCCGGGTGCTCCGGGGCGGCAGGCTTTTTGCTGGCTATAAAAGACTTGATTTGCGCAAAGTTGGCTGCCTTATTCATTTCAAAACCCCATACCAAAAACAAGTTGTTACTACTTGTTTTCAGTAACTATTATTATGTTTGACCTTATATATAAACCTTTCAGTAGTGACATTTATTGAACAATGGTTTTTTAACCAAAGTTAGCCTACTCCTCATATATGCCTTTTCGGACGACTCGCCTGATTTTGTCTAAGCTCGCTGTTCCCGCGGCCGCAAGCCGCAAGGGGCAAAACGGCAGGCTTTTGGTAATCGGGGGGTCGAAGCAATTCCACGGCGCGCCCCTAATGGCGCTTGAAACAGCCTCGAGGCTTGTCGATATGGCTTACTTTTCGTCCACTAGGGAGAACAATTTCCTGGCTCGCAGGCTAAAACTCGCCCTAAAAACCTTTATTTACGTCAATCAGCGAAAAATAGGTTTTTTTGCCAATAGGGCGGACTGCGTTTTAATCGGCCCGGGGATGATTGACGACTGGCATACGAAGCGGCTTGTTTCCCGCCTGCTTAAGTCCTTTGCCGATAAGCCGATTGTCTTGGACGCCGGCGCGATTTGGGCTGCGGACAAGCGGCTGTTGGGGCCTAACATAATCGTCTGCCCGCACGCGGCAGAGTTTCGCAAGCTGTTCGGAGTGGAAGCAACTCAAAAAAACGCTTTTGAATGCGCTAAAAAATTCGGTTGCGTAGTCTGCCTGAAAATCGGGAAGGGATTGGTTACCGACGGGAAGAAAATCTGGCTCAACCCCACTGGGAACCAGGGAATGAGCAAGGGCGGGACTGGGGACGTGCTGGCGGGGCTGGTTGCGGGTTTTGCGTGCAAAAACGGTTTGGTTCTCTCCGCCCGAGCGGGGCTTTACCTAAACGGCTTGGCGGCGGACGAACTGCGCAAGAAATACGGCTTTCACTACTCCGCGCAGGACTTGATTGAGCAAGTGAAGAAGACGCGGTTCTAGCCCGCAGTTGTCGCAGTATGCGCGGTGCAGGGCGTATATCGGGTTGGTTTGTTTATGCAGGAGTTTTTGGAGTTTATCCACGCGGCAAAACCGGCGAGCGTGCGCGTAATGGTGTCAGACAATTTTTTTAAGGGCAGCAACATCGGGTTTGAAGTATATTTCAAGCCGCGTTTTTTGCATTCTAAAAAACTCGCCTCGTCTTTGGAGGAGCACCTTGACCGGCTGGCGAGGGACAACAACAGCTTCATCCGCGATATTGCCAACCGCCGTCTGGTGTTTATGATTACTGAAGTCGCGCAAGGCAAGAAAAACAATTTACTTGATTTTCTGCATAATGCGGGCTACTTTCATTCAACGCAAAGCGGGAGGAGTGTTTTCGAAAAAAAGTTTTAGGCGGCCGCGGTTTTTCAACTCGATTATGTTTAGAGTATTATCGTGTCCTTAAGCCCCCGAAAATCATTATCCAGCGTTACGAGTATTAGGTTGTTGTATTGCGCCACGGCATACGTGTTGCAGTCAACCGCTCCAAAATCTTTTTTTTCCTGCTTTAACTCTGATGCGATAATCGCGGTTTCAATCGTGATTGGCATAACGACGGCGTAATCTAGGATTTTTTCAAAAATATTTTTTGCCTTTTCGGGCCCGAGCTTGTCGAATAGCTTGTATTTAGTCTCGTAGGCGTTTAGGGCGGTGGTGTACGCGGGCGAGTTTTCGCTAATTATTTTTTGAACTTCTATTCCTTCTTCCGTTCCTTGGGCTAATGCTATTATTGCCGATGTGTCAAGAAGAATTCTCACGCCTTGCCTCCTCCTTTTTTTCCTTCAAGTATTCCTTCACGTTAAGTTCCGGCGCTACTCCAAACAACCCTGCTAATCCCGCTGTTGGATTCAGCACTATTTTGCGCTTTTCGATATTCACTTCAAACACGTTTGTCTCAAACTCACGCCTGATTTTTTTCGGCAAAATCATTCTCCCCGACTTGTCCAACGTCACGTATTCCATAAAATCACTATGGAATAATTGATTAATGGCATTTATTAAGATTGGCATTTTTCTATTTGGGTAGAAATAAAAACAAAAATTTAAAGAAAAAAATAAAAAAAAAGGTTTGGAAGAGTTTCTTACTCTTCCACGTCGCCAATCCCGTTTTCTGTTACGGTGAAAATGCATTCCCCGTCGGGTAGGCTTGGCGAGTCTACTAGCTTGGCGATTCTCCTCGTTTCCTTGCTTCTTCGCAAGTACACTCTGTAAGTCGCTTGGTGGGCGACGATGTTCCCGCCAACCGGCGCTGTCGGATCGCCGAACATTATGTCAGGGCGGTCCATCACTTGGTTGGTTAAGTAAACCGCGATGTTGTGGATGTCCGCCAAGCGCTGCAGCGAATGCAGGTGCTTGTTTAGGTTCTGCTGCCTCGGCGCGAGAGTGCCTCGGCCCATATAATCGCTTCTAAACGCGCTCATCAAGGAATCTATTATTATCAGCTTGATGTTTTTTTCCTTAATCATATTGTCGGCTTTCTCCACTAGCAGCATTTGGTGGTCGGAGTTGTAGCTTCTCGCGACTTGAATGTTTTCCAAAACCTTCTCGGGGTCAAGCCCCGACGCCCTCGCGATTTGCTGGATTCTCTCCGGCCTAAACGTGTTGTGGACGAACACGCCGCCAGTGCCTGCCAAGAAGTTTTCTATCATTCTGCCGTTTGGCTGCACCTCGAAGTCGTACGTATTTTCTTCTCCGATGTATTCGATGCTGGCTATTTCATCGAACCACAAATCACTTTCAACTAGCTTTCTTAGCTTGCTTACGCTTTCGGTTTCCTCCTGGAATTTCTCCAAAATTCTTGAAATGGTTTTCCTGCCTATTTTGTTTCTCAAGCCGGTTTCGATTTGGCTTATTGGCGCCACTGTTTTTCCAATGCTTATCTGCTCTTGCGTAAGGCCTTGCTCCTCGCGGGCTTTTTTTAAGAGTATGCCTATTTGCGAGTTGTTGTTAGGCAAGCACTCTAAGTTCGCGTCTTTAAGCTTATTTGGAATCCAGTGAATGTTATAGCACTCGCTAGGGCCGATTTTCTCATCGCCTTTTCTATGGATTAATTGTGCTCTTGCAGGCACGCCTAGGCTGGAAAGCAGGTAAAGAAGCCTGCTGGCAAGCTCCTTGCTTACTGTATCTGCGTTTTGCGTGTTAGTGATTGAATCAAACGAGCCGTCTCCAGCCAAGTAGCCCTTGAGGAAAGCAAGCTTAGTCTCATTTGTCGCGTTAAACAAGTCGGTTGGGATGGTCTTGCGGTGCGCATCGTATTTTTGCGAGTCAATGTAGCACGCTTTCACCCTTTCAGTGAGCTCTTTTGAGTAAATCCGCAAGTCAAATTTGTTCCTGTGGACGTTAAGCCCGTTTTTTTGCGCAAACGCCTTGACTATGGGTTCAACACTCTTTTTTTCAGAGGCAGTAACTATTGTAAGATAACGCCCCGTGCCGTACCTGTCGTCTGGAATAACGCTGCCGTCTGCAACATATGCGCCCATAAACTCCGGGTCTTCAAATGCCGTTGGCTGCTGCGCTTGGGGAATTGTTGAAGGAACTGGGACAAAATCGCCTTTTTTCAAGTCCCGCAAGTAGGTTGGAATCAAGTCCCCGCTTGAATTAAGCGTAAAGAAGTTGTGGAATTGCGTTGTCCTGACTTCCCGCCCACTTGTAAGCCTGACTTTGAATATCTTGTTTTTCGGGTGCTTCATAAAACCGGTTACTGGAAAAGCCTTGACCTTATAGTCTTGGGGGTCAAAAGAAATCGCCTCTATGTTCAATGGGTTGTCGGCAGTGGAGAGCGTTTCGCCAATTTTATTGGCGTTTCCAGCCGACAGGCTTTTTTCAACCAACTCGCCGATTTTTTCTATTGAATAAACGCCATTTTTCTTAACGAAGACAACTTCATCATACGGAAGACTGTTTTCCGTGTCAATAAACATCACGCTTCCTCCCAAGCCTCCCTGCTCGACTGGTTTTTGGGCGTTCACGCACAGTTGGAATGCCAGCTGTGATTTTCCGCTCGAGAATTTTCCGTAGCACTCGGTTATGGCCTGGGTTTCAACCCCGCCGCCCAACAGCGAATCCAATTCCTTTGAGCCGGTTGAGATTTTCTGGACGAGCTTGCGTTTTTCAAGAACTTTAACACCGGTTTCAAAGCCCATTTCCAGGGCGTCCCTGGCCGCGTTAATTATCTTGTACGCCGTTCCATCCCCCAACCCGGCGACTTCGGTTAATTCAATCGGGTGCGCCATTGCTATCGACTCTAGCGAGTCGTAGTGCGCGTCCTTTAATTTGGCGGCTACTGCCGGGCCCACGCCTGGCAAGTCGCTTACTTCCTTTTTCACTGCCTTCTCTTCCACCATAGCAAGAGCTTCCATTTCGGGAGCATTTTCGCCAGTTTTCTTAGACATAAGTCTATCACCTTAATGGATGAAAACCCTTTGGGTGTATATAAACGAAAACCAACCCCCGTTCCGGCTTGCCTTACTTCAAGCCAATCAAAAAAAAGTTGATTTGCGCAATGTACGTGTCACGTACATTCGCTTATCGCGCGGGCTTTTCCCGGAGTTTTTTTAGCCTAAAGTATTCTTTCCTCGAGATTGAGAACCCGTATTTTCCGTCTTTTGCAAACCCGAGGGCTTCAAAAACTTTTCTGGTTTTTTCAACCGCGTTTTTTTCCGTTGCGCTGGCGTGAGCGCTTTTCGCGCCGAGTTCTTCAAAAGCGTGCCGCAGCATCGCTTGGCGCAGCTTGTCCGCAATTTCTCCCCCTCGGTGTTTTGGGCTGACGAACACGTGAGTCAAGTGCGCCTTGTTTTCGCGGGTGAATACTATTCCCGCCCCGGCCAATTCGCTGGTTTTTTCAGCAACAAACTGAGAGTAGTTTTCTCTTTCAAACGTCGACCTGATTTGCCTGCGTTCCTCTTCCGAGTATTCCGGGATTTTTTAAGCAGGCGCGCTATCGCCTCCTTGTGCCAAGCCCCGGCCTTTCTTACGGTGAGTGTTCCCATACTATTTTTTTGCGCTTTCCTTTTTTTAAACCGCTTGGGTTAAATTCTTGAATTGGCTGATTGCTGTTATGGTTTTGCAGCCGCGTTTTGATAGGGACGGCGGGAAAGAAAATGATGCGGGAAAGTTCAGCAAGCCCTTCTTCTATTTTTCATCCCGCGCCATAATAGTCGCGCTGGGCTTGCTCGCGATTTACGGGGTAGTCTATTATTTTCTCTCGCTTTGCCCGCTTTACGACTCGATTTCCTCCAAGTGCTCCTACCCCTCCAACATTACAATAGCCGCTTATTTTATCGTAATGCTGTTTGGGGCGACAATACTCTACTTTTGGGGCCTGAAAGACGCGCAGAGCTTCTAGCCCCTGTTTTTACCTGATTTTTCCACTGCTTACTTCTTCTAGCGCCTTTTCAAAACCTTTTTTGTTGAGTGCATCGGCGTTTTTCCAAGCGTGCTCCAACGCCTTTTCCGGATTAATTTTTTTGTCGAGCCCGTCTTGAACCGCCTGCATTACCGCCTTGATTTCTTTTTTGAAAAAAATCCGCTTAGCCTGCGTTAAGCCGGCTTGCTTTCCGTTTGCATCGAGCTTTTCGTGCAGTTTTTTAATAAACCCAATCGAGTTGATTCCTTTCCCGCTGATTTTCCTAATTGCCTCGTGCACTTCTATTTCAATCCGATACTCCGGCTCTCCTAGTGCCTTGATGGCGTCAAGCAGCGAGTCGGCGTGCCGCATCGGGTTTTCATTCCTGCTTACGTGCTCTATTGTCTTTAGGTAATCGCTTGTCCGCACCACGCCAATGCTGTTTTTCTGCAAGTTCGCCATCAAGCCGGTGGTGAAATGCTCGGTATTGACGTTATTTCCCTTCATATTCCGCAGGGTCTTGTCGATGCTTTCAATATGGCCACTAATTTCGGACTTGTCGACATTCTGCTTGGCATTCGCGTGCCTTCTTGCCAAAAAATTAGCCAAGTCCGCGCTGTGCTGCCCGATTCTCGCAAGTTCTGCGTTCATATTAATATCCAAAACCTTGTTTCCCGCCCAGGAGGCTTTAATCGGGAATTATTTGCCTAGCACCATTTTCAAAAGCGCCATTCTCGCGTAAACCCCGTTTTTCGCCTGCCGAAAATAAGCGGCTCGCGGGTCGGAGTCTATCTCGGGGGAAATCTCGTTGACTCTCGGCAGGGGGTGCAAAATGATTCCATTCTTATTGAATTTCGCCAACTCGTTTTTGCCGAAAACAAAGCAGTCCTTCACCCGCTCGTAGTCTTCCTTTGACTCAAACCTCTCTTTTTGTATTCGCGTCATATAAACAACGTCGGCGTCAAGCGCATCGTCCAAGTCGCTTAGCTTCTCGAACTTAACTTTCTTCTCTTCAAGCAGCTTGACGTACTCGCCGGGAAGCTGCAATTCGCATGGTGCAACTAATTTTATCAAAACGTTTTTCCTCTCGGCAAGTATTTTTACCAGCGAGTGGATGGTCCTCCCGTTTTTCAAGTCGCCGACCATCGCGATGCAAAAATCGTCTAGCCGCCCGATTTCCTTCTTAATCGTGTACAAGTCCAGCAAAGCCTGGCTTGGGTGCTCGCCGGGGCCGTCCCCCGCGTTTAAAATCGGGACTGGGGAAACTGTCGCTGCGCGCTTTGACGCGCCCTTATCAGGATGGCGCATTACAATAACATCCGCGTAGCCCCCGATTATCTTAATCGTGTCCTCCAAAGTCTCGCCCTTGGTGACCGAGCTAAAGTGCGACGCGCTCTCGGTGCTGATAACCTCGCCGCCGAGTTTCAGCATAGCCGTCTCGAAGCTAAACCTTGTTCTAGTAGAGGGTTCGTAGAATAATGCCGCCAATACTTTTCCATCAAGCAATTGGGGTATTGAATTAGTCTTGTCCGACTCCTCGAATTTTGTTGCGTCTGCAATCAATTCGCCCAAAACGCCTTGTTCGAGGAGCTGCTTTGCTTCAATCAGGTTTTTTAGCGCCATTTTCCCACTAAAAACTAATTGTTAACTCCAATCATTAAAAAGGGTTTTGGTCGCGAGCGCCAAACCACAATAGAGAGTATAGAAAGATTAATAAATATTAATTAATATTATTATATGTTATGGTTAATCCGTATGATCCGCAAAATCCAGCTAAACCAAAGTATTTTGGCGGAAGAGAAAATATCCTTGAAGTCGTAAAAGGGCGCATAGATAAGGCTAGGCTTCAGGGCCAGTCTGGCGGAGTTTTAGTCTACGGCTATCGGGGTGTCGGAAAGACTTCGCTTTTGAAAAAAATTGTTGACTTGGCAAAAGAAGGCGGTGAGGCTGGAAATCCGCTGGTTATCTATAGGCGGCTCTCTAAAACGACGTCAGAGTCGGAACTCTATAGCATAATAATTGAAACTATTGTGGAGGAGATAGACCAGAGGAAAAATGCGGTTCAAAAACTTTTGCCAGCGAAAATTTCTTCAGCTAGGGTTCTTGACGTGGAATTTCAATTTGACGATAATTGGAAGCAAAAAACCCCATTCTTTCGCTGGAATTCCTTTGTTCAAAACTCCAAGAATATTGACTTCATTTTAGTCGCAATAGACGACGCGGATTACTTGACTCCGGAAGCACTGGGGGAATTGAAGACTATCGTAGAGAGCCAAAGCAAGAACCCGGTTCTTTTGGTTGTATCCGGCGGAATCGAGTTTGAAGAGAGGTTGGTTGAAGATTATTCTCCTATAGTCAGGGTGTTTTCCGGAGCGAGCTTTAATCTGGGCGAATTTGAATTGAATGAAACAAAAGAGGTTTTATTGAAGCCCCTGGGAGAGTCCAATACTCATTGGAATGATGATGCAATAAAAGAAGTGCATACCCTATCGCGGGGGTACCCTTATTTAGTTCAATGCCTTGCAAGCGCAAGTTATGCGGAAAACAGCGATATAACAAAGAGCAGGGTTCTTAACTCGCGTTCAGCAGCTATAGAAATCGGCAAGGGCTGGCTTAGCCACGAGCTGGAAAGGGCGTCGGATAATGACATTTTAAGTTTCTTGAAAATAGCGAAGACAAGCAAGCCCGTTTTGAAAAGTTCAGAGATTCAAGACGCGGGGGTTTCGCCGCCTTACATCGGCCGCTTGGTTGTTTTGGGCGTCATCAAGCTAATTAGCCGCGGCAGGTATGCCGTGCACAAGCCGCCGATAATAGCGTATTATCACGCCCTCAAGCGCAATATTCCAATTGAATGAACTTGCACTCGCTTATTTGTTCACCGGGTTTTAATCACTTCCCCAAACTCCATTCCATTCCCGTACTCTTTTTTGTTCAAGGAATAGCTTTTTCCAGAGTCCTTCATTGCCAGAAGCGGAAAAAACCGCCATTCCCGCCGGTCTATCTTCCACGCGATAATCACCGGCAGGCCCGTAGTTTCTTCCCAGGATTTCATCAACTCCCACTTTGGTTTTTCAATGTGCAAATAATCACTAGAGCGCGCCTTGCACTCCAACGCGAATTTTTTGCTCGCCTTCAACGCCAATAAGTCGGGGGAAACCCCGTCAGTCCCGCTCCCCCCGCTTCTAACAACTTGAAATCCCTGCGCCAACAGCATTTGCTTTAGCTCGCGCTCGGCGCGGTACCCCTTCGCGTAATGATTCACAGCCATTTTCTTCCCATTTCCCCCGCACGCAAATTTGCTTTCAAGGCGTTATTCTCCCGCCGTCTACGATAATCGTCTGCCCGGTAACGTAGCCAAACTTGCTTGAGCACAATTCGAGGACTACTTTCCCCACGTCGTCCGGCTCGCCAAAGCGCGCTAGTGGGATTCCATCAAGAATTTGCTTAATCTTCTCCTTCGAGTATTTTTCCTCAAAATTCGTCTTGATAAAACCCGGGGCAACGCTGTTCACGCGTACTTTAGGTGCCAACTGCCTGGAAAAAGATTTGGTCAAAGAAGCGACTCCCGCCTTGGACGCGTTGTAGTGCAGCGCGGGGAATTTTGATTCAAAGTGTGCGGTCGAGCCCAAGTTAACAACCGCCCCGCTTGCTTTACTCAAGTCGCCGGCGAATTCCTTTGTGACCAAGAAAGTTCCCTTCAAGTTCGCGTCCACCACGCGGTCCCACATTAATTCAGTGACTTGCTTGTATGACTCTATCCAGTCAATGTCCCCGGCGTTGTTCACCAAAAAGTCGAGCCCGCCTGCTTTACGCAGGACTTCCTCGCGCATTTTCTTAACGTCCTTCTCGTTTGAAACATCCGCCTGCACGCTAAACCCCTTAATCTCTTCCGCGAGTTTATCCGCCTTTTCCTTGTTCTTGTTGTAATGCACGAAAACACCGGCGCCTTGCCTAGCAAACAATCTGCAAATGCTTTCTCCAATCCCGGACGTGCCGCCGGTGACTAAAGCCGTTTTTCCAGAAAACCCGCTTTCCATACTACTTTCGCCATTCTCTCCTTTAATGGATTCTAGTGATGCCAAGCTTTAAATAATTATTAAGCAAAACACTTTGTGGGCGCTTGCTTAAGGAATTTAGGCAATGCGGGAAAGCAGGTGGTTGTTTTTATGAAGGGATTAAAGCAGGATTTTTCAAAAGCAGTTTTTCTAGTTCTTTTCGTAATCGCGGGCTTGATTGCGTCGAGAATTAATTTCTCGCAACTCCTAGGCGCGCCAAACCAGTTTTTTACCCTCTTCCAGTTCTTCGCCCCAATCGCGGGCGGGTTCTTGGGCAGCGCGTTAGGCGCCGGCGTAATAGTTGCAACCCAATTAGCCGATTTTATTTTCCTTGGAAAGGAAGCGAGCTTGCTTAACCTCCTGCGCGTTCTTCCATTAGTGTTCGCCGCGTGGTACTTCGGCTCCAACTCGAAGCAAAAGTGGGAAGTGGCGGTTCCATTGCTTGCAATCGCGTTGTTCATCGCGCACCCAGTCGGGGGCCAAGCGTGGTTTTTCGCAGCAATGTTTTGGTCAATTCCCATTCTAGCCAAATTGTTTTTCTCCGACAACTTGCTTGCTAAAAGCCTCGGCGCTACTTTCACCGCGCACGCGGTCGGGGGCGTAGTATGGCTCTATACGCTTCCCACCACGCCCGCGTTTTGGGTCGGTTTAATCCCGGTAGTGGTTTACGAGCGCGCGCTGTTCGCGGCTGGAATCGCGGTTTCGTACGTTGCAGCCAACGCGGCTCTCTCAAGAGTCAGGCTCCCGCAGTTCGTGAAGATAAGCCGCGTTCTTCCATTTTCTTCCCGCGCGTAATTGTTTTTCTTTCTTTTTTTGTTTTTCTTTTAATTTTTTTTGTTTTTTGTTCTTTATTTGTTGCAGGTAATTTTCAACCGTCTATTTTCAAGTCGCGTTTCCCGCGCACTTCCCCAAGCAAGTATAGCGAGCCGGTGACGAGAACAAAGCCGTTTTCCCCAGCGTTTTTCTTCGCGTACTCAAACGCTTGCTTCGCGTCCGCAATTACCGTGACTTTCGGGCAGTATTTCCCGGCGGCTTTCGCTAGGCCATTCGCGCTTAGGCACCTCTCGAACTGCGTTTGAGTCGCAACGATTTCGTTTGCTAAAGGCGCGATTGCCGCAAGCATCTCCTCGTAATTCTTATCCGCCATTATTGCAAGCACGATTATCGTCTTGCTAACGTTTTTTTCCATAATTATTTTCCTAACGTCGCCCTCGATGGCCGTCATTGCAGCCGGATTATGCGCCCCATCCATCACGACCAGCGGGTTTTGCGAAATTGTCTCCATCCGCCCGCCAATAAACGCCTTGTCGATTCCAAGCGCAATGCTCTCCTCGCTTATTTTAATCCCGTCCGCCTCGCACAACGCGCTTACCGCGGCGCAAGCCAGCGCGGCATTACGTTTTTGAAATTCCCCGCGCATTCCAATCCTTCCTTCATACTTTCCGTTGACTTCGACCAGCTTGCTTCCAACATCCGCGCATTTTTTCCTAATCACTTCAAGGGCGGCGCCATCACACGTAGTTACCGTTATTGTCTTGCTATTTTTGATTATCCCGGCTTTTTCCCAAGCGATTTTTTCAATCGAGTTCCCCAAGTTCTCGGTGTGCTCCAAGCTAATGTTGGTAATCGCGGCGACTAGCGGCGTGCACACGTTAGTCGCGTCGAGTCGCCCGCCGAGTCCCACTTCCAAAACCGCGTAATCGACTTTCTCTTCGGCAAACAATAGGAGCGCCATCGCAATGGTTATTTCAAAAAAACTGATTCCGCTGATTTTCTCGGCTTGCGGCCGCACGATTTGGTAAACTTCAAGTATTCTCGCGTTGGAAACTGGCTTTCCGCTTATTTGAAACCGCTCTGCGTACCCGTCAACGTCCGGGGATATGGTCAAGCCCGTCTTGAACCCGGCCGTCCTCAACGCGCTTTCTACCATCGTGCTAACGCTTCCTTTCCCCTTGCTTCCCGCTATTGTTATTGCCTTAAGCCTGTCTTGGGGATTGCCGAGGAGTTCGCACAACCGCGTTATTTTCTCCATCCCCCATTTTCCGCCGATTGCAGAGCGGCGTTTAGCGTACAATTCTTCAATCATTTGCCCGTAATCCATATAAACTCACGTTCTTTCACTTGTTTTCCCTTGTTTTCTTCGCTTGCTGGCGTTACTGTCTTTCTTGTGCTTGTATGGGTTTTTTATACGCGCTTTTTCATAATACTTTCATTAAAGTTTAATCTAACGGCACTAACTGGTTTTTACGCGAAATATGGTAAAACCCGTTGTTAGCGCTTTGGAGGTTCAAACTTCGTGGAAACAGGCATCAAAGTGGGGGATTGTATGCGCAAGTCCCTTGCGACCATTGGTTTCAACGACTCGGTAATAAGCGCCGCTAAGGCGATGAAAAAATCAGGTGTGGGAAGCTTGCTGGTAACAAACAAGGACAACGAGATTTTCGGCATAGTCACGACAACCGACATTGTGCGAAAAAGCGTTGCGGCAGGCTCTCTTGAAGACCGCGTTGAAAAAATTTGCTCCAACTCTCTTTTGTCAACCTCTCCGGAGGCGGACATCAGCGACGCGGCGGCTCTAATGGGCAAAAGCAAGGTAAAGCGCTTGGTAGTCAAGTCGAGCGGGAAAGTCGTTGGAATGATTTCCCAGCGAGACTTGGTTAAAATCTCTCCTTCTTTGTACGACCTGATAGCGGAAAAAACCCATTTTGGGTAAAAAAACGCTTGCTTAGGATGACTGTCTCAAACCCGCCTTTTCCTGAAGGCACTTTGGTAATGAGAGAACAGACAACAAGCAGCGCGTTTTTCCAAACAAAACAAAGGGCTTTTCCCGCATTCGCGGAGTTTAATAAAAAACCTTTCAAGGCGCTAGAACGGCTTTTTCCAAGTTTTCGCAGTCGGCCAAAACAAAGTGCCAAGGATTTTTAAATGGTGAATGAATATGGCGAAAAGTTATGTGGGAATAGTAAAGTACTTAATCAAGGCAAAATTTGAAGTAAGCGGCTTGGTTGAAAAGCCGGACATAGTCGGCGCTATCTTCGGGCAAACCGAGGGGCTCCTAGGCGACGACTTGGACTTGCGCGAGCTGCAAAAAAACGGCAAGATTGGCAGAATCGAAGTCGACACGGAGAACAAAAGCGGAAAATGCTTTGGCTCAATAACCATTCCAAGCTCGTTGGATATGGCGGAAACCAGCATTCTGGCGGCAGCCCTTGAAGTCGTAGACCGAGTGGGGCCGTGCGACGCGAAGCTGCTAGTCGAGCGCGTTGAGGACACGCGCAACTTAAAGCGCAAGCAAGTCCTGGGCCGCGCGCGAGAACTGCTTAAGTCAATGCTGACGAACATTCCCGAATCAAAGGAATTAAGCGAGTTAATCCGAGGCGAAATCAAGACTGCGGAAGTAGGCTCGTACGGAACCGACAACCTAGCGGCGGGGCCAGACGTAGCGTCCGAAAACGAAGTGATTCTCGTGGAAGGCCGCGCTGACGTAATCAATATGCTGAAAAACGACATTAAGAACGTGGTTGCAATCGGCGGGGCGAACGTTGGCGAGACGGTAGCGAAGCTATTGCGCGAGAAGGAAGCAACGCTGTTTTTGGACGGCGACCGCGGCGGGGACATTATCCTGCGCCAAGTCGTCGACGCCGGGGACGTTGATTTTGTCGCGCGGGCGCCTAACGGCAAGGAAGTCGAGGAATTAACGCGCAAGGAAATAATCGCGTGCCTAAGGCGTAAAGTTCCAATCGAGCAGGCATTAAACGTCAACACGTCGTTGCACGGCGAGGCGTCCGCGTACAAGCAGGAACGCGCGCAAAACGAAGAGCGCCGCGGCGAAGAGCGAAGGAACGAGGAGCGAGGTGGAAGGCCGCAGTTCCAAAGGCCGGAGTACCGCCGCGACGAGCGCAGGAATGACGAGAGGCGCGGTGAGGAGCGCGGCGCAAGGCCGTCGTTTGGCCAGAGGCGCGAATTCCCGCCAAGAGCGCCAAGCCCCGCTTATTCCGCGGACTCTAGCGCGCCAGCCATTTCTTCAACTCCTTCATCGGCGGGGCTTTCAGCCCCAACGGCGCCAAAGCCAGTTGAAGCAACGGGTGTAAGCGTGTCAAGCGAAGATTCAGCCAAGCTCAAGGCCAGCTTGAAGGAATTAGAGGGAACTTTGCACGCGCGCATTCTAGACGCGTCGTTCAACAAGATTGGGGAAGTCCCAATCCGCGAGGTAATCGAGACGCTAAACTCGACGACTGCACCGCACGCAATAGCCCTCGACGGAATCGTCACGCAGAGGCTCATTGACTTGGCGGAAAGCAAGGGCGCGAAATTAATTGCCGGAATCCGCTTAGGCAACTTGACTAAAAAGCCAAGCGTTGGAATCGTGCTGGCGGAGTAATTCCAGCCAGTTTTTTTCTTTTTTTTTTTTAATTTTTTTTTTTGTTTTCTATTTTTTTCTTCTTATTTTTTTTAGTTTCTAATTTTTTTATGTTTTTTTGTTTTCTTTATTCAAGTTATTTTCTAATTTTTTTTGTTTTTTCCCGTTTGCCAACCTTTTTTATTCCAGTTCCCCCACTTGGTTAGTTGATGGAACCCGAGTTTTTGTTCGCGAACAAGGAATTTTCCTTCAACTCGACTAATGAAATTCAAATTCCCAAGGACCCCTTGGACCAAGTAATCGGCCAGGACGAGGCGGTGAAAATCGCCAAGTTTGCGGCAAAGCAAAGGCGCAATCTTCTGCTAGTCGGCCCGCCGGGAATAGGGAAGTCATTGATTGCCCAAGCCGTTTCATACCACTTGCCTAAGCCGGCAAGCGAGGTAAGCGTTCTCCACAACCCCGAGTACCCAGAGCGGCCGATTGTCGAAGTCAAGACCAAGCTTGACTTGGAGAAGGAGACGAAAATGCTCTCCCAGTCCCAAGGCGACTTGGTTTCCCCAACTTCAGTCCCCTCGTTTGTAGCCGAGCGCCTCGGGTTTAGGTGCCGCAGCTGCAACGTCCTCTCAAAGCCCAGCGTTTCGACTTGCCCGCACTGCGGGACCGACAAGTTCACCGGCGACAGCAATTACTCGCCTTTCGGCGACCTTCTAGCCCCGTACTTCGAGGAGTCAACCAAGCAGGAGCGCGTTCACACGACTCGCACGGTCGGCTCGGGCGAGGAGATAATCGTTTACGAGCGCGCGGGGGAGAAAATCCGCGTTCTCGAGCAAACACAGCTGGAGAAATTAGATTCGCTAAAGCGCAAGAAGCCAAGAAAAGTAATCATTCCGTTAAAGCGAAAGGCATTCGTTGTAGCAACTGGCGCGAGCGAAACCGAGTTGCTTGGGGATGTGCGCCACGACCCGTACGGGGGCCACGCGGGAATCGGAGTCCAGCCTTACTTGCGCGTTGTACCGGGAGCAATCCACGAGTCGCACGAGGGAGTATTATTCATTGACGAGATTAGCTCGCTTACCTTCATCCAACGCTATCTGCTGACGGCAATGCAGGAAAAAAAGTATTCTATTGTCGGCCGAAACCCCCACTCTGCGGGGGCGAGCGTGAAAGTCGAGGACGTCCCGTGCGATTTCATCCTAATCGCCGCATCCAACATTAACGACCTGGGGCAAATTCTCCCGCCGCTTCGCTCGCGCATTATCGGCAACGGCTATGAGGTTCTCTTGGACACTCATATGCCTGACTCCGCCCGCAATCGAGGAAAGCTCGCGCAGTTCATTGCCCAGGAAATCCGTAAGGACGGGAAGATTCCGCACGCGAGTTTCGAGGCAGTCTCTGAAATAATCAATATAGCCAAGGCGCGCGCTAAAATAGTCGACGGCGCTGACGACGCGCTAACACTGCGCTTGCGCGAATTAGGCGGGGTGGTGCGCCTCTCCGGGGATTACGCTAAGGAAAACGGCTTGATTGAAAAAGAAGACGTTAAGAAAGCGCTGCTTAAAGCAAGAAACCTCGAGGAGCAGCTTCGCGACAAGTACGGCTCGATGTACAAAGCATCCTTAGGCGACGTGGGCCGAGTTGGAAAAAGCGAAGGAAAGGAAATAAGCTAATTGGTTTTGTTGAGAATGGTCTTGAATTCGCAAAAACTGCGCTTTGACCCGAATAAGGTTAAGAAAAAGCTGATTCCACAGTTTCACCCTCTTTCAAAAATAAAGGCGGCTTTGGAAGACGCCGGGATTCCACACGCGTATTTTTCCAAAAGCATAATAATCCGCGTAGGGGACGGCGCGGCATTGAGAAACGGGTTCAACAACTTTTTCGGGGAAGCTCGCGCGCGGGAATTGAGTGAAAAGCACGCTGGCGACCACGAAAAAATAATGCGCGAATTGATTACGGCCGTTTTGGAAAAGCACAGGCTTGAAAACAAGCAGTTTGTCTTAGACTCGGTGAGAAAACAAGGGGCGCTTCACTCAATGCGGTTATTTTTTGGCGCAAAGAACTGATTTTACCTTTTTTTCTTCCCAAAGTGCTTCGCGTGCGCCGCTCGCGCTTTTGAAATCAACAGCTTGTGGTGCGCGCTGATGTTCTGCTCGTACTCCTCTATCGGCACGATTATCTTCCCGGATTGGTAGATGATTAAAGCCGCGGTGACTAAGCCAAGCCAGAACAAAAAGTTCCCAATCGGCCCCATTAACACGCCCAAGACGTCTTCTCCAGTAAAACTCGCGGGGGAGTTTATCGACCAACCGAACAATTGCGGCACCAAATCCGGCCTTGCCTGGGCGTAAATCGCCTTGTTTACGGTGACGAAAATCTGGTAAGCCGCTTCCGCCACTTTAAGCAAGAACGCGAACATCAAGAAAGCCCCTGTTAGCTTAAGCAAGTGAAAGTGCCTCCCGCCGACTTTAAGCCAAATCATTTTCCTCATAAAAACTACCTCTTGAAACAAGCTACTCAACGAGAGTATAAAAGCATTGTTTTTCTAACCCTATTTTATGAAACCAAAGCTCGTGCGCGACAACATTCCCACCTTAATCAAGCAGGACGGCCGCACGCCGGTAACTCGATTGGCGAAGTCAGAAGAGGAGTTTGAATCGCTTCTTAAGGAAAAATTATTAGAGGAAGTTAAAGAGTTTCTCGAAAACCCGGTTGCCGACGAGTTCGCCGACGTTATGCACGCCCTAGACGCCCTGCGGGAGTTTTATGATTTCGACGAGCAGGAATTGCTCGAGGTTAAATCACGCAAGCTTCGCGAGAAAGGCGGGTTTTCAAAAAGAACAGTCTTGGAAAAAATAATCGAGTGAGCTGTGGCATATGAACGAATCAAGCAAGGTAGGCAAGCAGTTTGTTGCAATGAAGGCGTTTTTAGTCCACGGCGGGAAGGTCTTGATTATCCGCGAGTCGAAAGAGCGAAACCGCGCGAACACGGGGTTTTACGACGTCGTGGGCGGGCGCGTGGAGAAAGGCGAGCGGTTTGATGAAGCCCTCTTGCGCGAAATCAAGGAAGAAACCGGTTTAACCGCAACAATCGGAAAACCTTTTTTCGTCGGCGAGTGGCGTCCAACCATTCGAGGCGAGCAGTGGCAAATAATCGC